>CAMNSB010000051.1 GCA_946554325.1 uncultured Mycoplasmatota bacterium | reverse complement strand
CATATCGCTTTTCTATTTTTCACTTTTTAGGTGTCACATCATTGACAACTACACAGTATTCTATATTTACATCTGATAAAATTAAAAAGATGAAAGTCATTAAGAATAATTCTATTCGTTCTACTTTTCATATTGGACATAGTAATATTATGAAATATGAATTTGATTTTTCTCATATTCCCAAAGAAGAAATTACCTCTGTTTTAGAGTGTATACAGGAACATAAAAAATATTATCGCTTAAAAAGTGGCGATATTATTGATATTTATCAGAGTTCAGATTTATATCAATTAAATTCTCTTATTAAGAATATGGATATTTCAAAAAAAAATTACAACTTGGGGGAGGATCTTTACCTAAATATCGTGCTATTTATTTAGATAGTATCAAACGTGATCAATACTCTATTGTGACTACAAACCATTTATTTAGTGAATTAATTGAAAAGTTTCATTCCTATAAAGATGTTTTTGTTTCCTTTACAGAAGAAGTTCGTATTCTAAGAAATTATCAAGTAGTAGGGGTTAAGTGGTTGTATAACATTTATAAATGTGGTTTTGGAGGAATACTTTCTGATGAAATGGGACTTGGTAAATCGATTCAATTTATTTATTTTATTAAACAAGTTTTAAAAGAGAAAAAGAATGCTAAAATATTAATTGTTGCTCCTACTGCACTTGTTTATAATTGGAAAAGTGAATTTGATAAGTTTGGTAGTGAAATTTCTTATAAAGTTTATGCAGAAAGTAGATCTTCACGAAGAAGACAATTAGAAAATTCCTCTGAAGTACAAGTTTTTATTACTACTTACGGTTTAATCAAACAGGATCAAAATATTTATTGTAATATGAACTTTGAAATTATTGCTATTGATGAAGCACAAAATATTAAGAACATTCATTCTCAAATTACAAAAATTATCAAGAGTTTGAAGGGTCATAGCATGTTTGCGTTAACGGGGACACCTCTTGAAAACTCTGTATTAGAACTTTTTAGTATTTTTGATTTTATTATGCCAGGTTATTTTTCTAATAGTACTACTTTTCAAAAAAAATATTGTATTAAAGATATTGATGATGGTAGTTTAAAAGTAATAGATGATTTAAACCTTAAGATAAAACCTTTTATTTTGAGAAGGAAAAAGAGTGATGTTTTAGTCGACCTTCCTGATAAACTTATTAATAATATTTATATTGATTTGAATGATGAACAAAAAAAGTTATATGTTGCTCAACTTGAGAGGACTAAGATAGAGTTTGATAAAGTGATAGAAAAAGATGGATTTCAAAAGGGAGGCTTAAAAATTTTTCAATTGATTTCTAAACTTAGACAGCTTTGTATTGATCCTAGGTTACTTTATTATAATTATGAGGGTGGTAGTACTAAAATAGAAAGTTTGATTTCTATTGTGCAGGGTATACTTGCCAATGAACATAAGATTTTAATATTTACTAGTTATAAAAAGGCACTTGATATTGTGAAACGAGAACTTAAGGGTGTGAATATTTCTTTTTATGTTATTGATGGTAGTGTCTCTTCTAAAAGACGAATGGAACTTGTTTCACAATTTAATCAGGATGATACAAGTGTATTTTTAATTACTTTAAAAGCAGGGGGAATGGGTCTTAATCTTACGAGTGCTGATGTTGTAATTCACTTAGATTTATGGTGGAATCCTCAGGTTGAGAATCAGGCGACAGATAGAGCTCATAGAATTGGACAGAAGAATACGGTTGAAGTGATTAAGCTTATTTGTAAAGGAACGATTGAAGAGAGAATTTTGGAGCTTCAGGAGAAAAAGAAAATACTTAGTGATAAATTAATTGATGGGGATAGTCGTGATGAAAATATTATTTCTAGTTTGACTGAGGAAGATATTAGGAGATTATTATCTCTAGATTATGAAGATGAGGAGTGATGTTATATGAATTATGTTTTATTCCATGTTCCGCATGCTTCTTTAAAAATTCCTAAAATGTATTATGATATATGTGTAAAAGATGATTCTTATATTAGACGTTCTAATTTATTTTTGAGTGATTATTTGGTGGATCAGTTCGTTCCTCCTCGTTGTCATAAGATTACTTTTCCCTATTCTCGTTTATTTTGTGATGTTGAAAGATTTAAAGATGATAACGTAGAGTCTATGTCAAAATATGGGATGGGTGTTATTTATACTCGGGATTTGGACTCTCTTATTGCCAAACCTAGTGCTAAGTATCGAAGGCGTGTTATTTCTTCTTATTATGATAAACACCATAATAAGTTAGATAAGGTCGTTACAGTAGTGCTTAATAGAGGATTTCATTCTGTTATTGTTGATTTACATAGTTATTCTGATGAGATGGTTATGAGGCTTTTTTCTAAGAGTAACAATCCAGATATTTGTATTGGAGTAGATGAAAGATATACTAATTCACAGTTAGTTGATTTTACAGTTTCTCATTTTAAATCGTATGGATATACTGTTTCTATTAATTATCCTTATGCTGGTACTATTATTCCTAATAAGTATTTTCATAAGCATTGTCCGATGCTTCATTCTATTATGTTGGAGATTAATAAACGTATTTATTTAACTAATTATTCTGATTTTATGAAACTTAAGATGTGCATAGAGGAGTATTATAAGAAGATACAAGTTTTTGATTTTTAGGTTTTTATAGTTTTCAGGGTGTGCTAGAATATATAGTAATAGGAGGTACTGAAAAAATGTTAACCTGTTTTAAAAAAATTGATCTGTAAGTAGTTTGAGTGAGGGACAATCCAGTTTATATAAACAAAGAAAAAATGGGAATTAGATTTTGTTTAGGAGGATGATATGAAGATATGTAAGATAGTAGAATTGGGTATCGTTAAACCTTGTAATTATTCAATCAATAAAAATGGTTCTTTTAAAACTGAAGCTGCACGAAGACTTATTGAACTTATCGAGAATGGTAATATAGAAAGATATCAGAGATTTCTTCCATGTTTTGCTTATGATTATGTGTTAGAAGCAGAAGAAGAAATGAATAAAGAGTTAACTTTAATAAAAGTTAGTAGTATACATGGTAATTAAGTTTATTATTTATGTATAGAATTTTTCATTTTTTACAGAATATAAGTGGGAGAGTGAAAAAATGGAAGAAAATATTAATGCTTTAGATGAGATACATAAAGGTGCTTGTATGGGAATGGATGCACTTCATTTTGTTTCTGATAAAGTAGAAGATGATAAACTTCGGGAAGAACTTAGAAAGGAGTATGATGATTATAAAAAAATTGCCGATAAGATAGAAGAGGTGTATCCTAAATATAATGATGGTGAACCTCATAAGACTTCTACTATGAATAAGGCGATGACGTGGTATGGGATTTCTATGAAAACTTTTTCTGATAAGAGTACTTCTAAAATTGCAGAACTTTTGTTAAATGGTGTTAATATGGGAATTATTGAGGGTAGAAAAGTTCTTAATAATAAGAATATTGATAAAGAAGTTCATAAGATTATAGATCATTATGTTTCCATGCAGGAAAATAGTGTTGAAGCTTTAAAGAAATATTTGTAAAGGTATGAGAGTATCTTTTTTTTCTTGTTTATTTTTTGTATAATATGAGTGGAGGTAATTGATATGAAAAAATTAGAATTAAAAAAATGTTTAGAATGTGGGGCACTTGTTAGGGTGATTCATCCTTGTGATTGTGATGATTGTGGTATTATTTGTTGTGGAAATCCTATGGAAGATGTGAAAGCTAATTCTGTAGATGCATCTTTTGAAAAACACGTGCCTACTTATGAAGTGGTAGATGGTAATACTGTTGTTACTGTAAGTCATGTTATGGAAGATGAACATTATATTGAATGGATTTCTTTGGTATCTGGGTCAGGTGAGGAATGTATTTATTTAAAACCAGGTGTGGATGCTAAGGTTACATTTTATCATAAGACTAGTGGAACTTTATATGCTTATTGTAATAAACACGGGCTTTGGGAAAATGAGATAAAATAGTATGAAAATTCTAAATGAATTAATAGAAGTTATGAAACCATTCCAATATGGTTTTCCTGATCAAGATGGCTCTAATATGATTGAGTCTAATTCCTTAAAATATGATAGAGATTTTGCTCGGTTTTATTATTTGCAAACACCAGAGGAACTAGCACTTAGTCAGTGTGGTGTATGCTGGGATCAGGTGGAGTTTGAACGAGATTTTTTGGAAAAAAGAGGAGTATCTGTCGAAACCTATTTTGTATGTACTTATGATGGGGATAATCTTCCTTCGCATACCTTCTTGGTAGTAGAAGAAAATCATCAGTTTTATTGGTTTGAACATTCATGGGGAGAGTACAAAGGAATTTGTAAATACGATAGTTTGAAGAATTTACTCAGTGATGTTAAGAAGAAATTTATCGATAGTCATTCTGCTTCTCTTGACGCCTATACTTTTGTTTATCGTTATGATAAACCACAGTTCCATATTTCTTGTATGGACTTTTATAAGCATGCTGAGAGAGGCTCTCTTATGAAACTTAATGAGCCATTTTATTTCTATCATTTGGCTCCCAAAGATGCTTCTATTACTACAGGACTTTATAGTTTAGCATATATGTACCGTCATAAGCTATTTGATTTATTTGATAAAGCGACAGAAAAATATAGAGCACGAATTGTTGGAGAGTGGAACACGAAATATCGGGGAAGAAATGAAACAAGTCTTACTCGTGAAGAAATTATGGATGCACTCATCTCTTTTCGTGGGGAGTATGGTAGCGAATATATTTACTTTTTTCGTTATCCACCTAAAAAATCACTTGGAGAAAGAATGGCTAAGATTTTAGAAAATAAAATTATTCTTCGTATTAATATCCAGGATGAAGAGGTTCAAAAAGGTATTCAAGATATTTTCTATGGATATGAGGGAAGTTGCAGTGATGGGAAGTTACTTGATAAAGAATACTATTTAAATGTAGGAGAAGAAGAATATTTTTCTAAGTATGATGATAGTTTGGAGATGAATTTTGTTACTCTTAATCATATTGCAATTTCCTTTCAAGATGGGTTTTGTCCAATTACATTTTTGGAACAAGAAAAATAGTATTAGATTTTGGTCTAATACTTTTTAAGTGTAGATGCTATTTGTCATTTTACTAATTGCGGCATAAATGTATGAGATTCTATACCAAGTTTGTTTGTTTACGGTTCCTGTTTGTGATAAGTAGAAGACACTTTGAAATTTTAAAATTGCTTGTTTTGTGTCTGCATCAAATAGACCTGATGGGGTATCAATGATTGGGATACCAGGATAACTTCCTCTAATATAGTTTAGTACATTTTGTAAAATGTAGACATCGTTACTGCAATCTCCTTCTTTTAATGTTTTGGTAAATGAGTAGGGGTATTCGTTTGTGGTTTCTGCTTCATAGATATTAATAGTATTGCCATAATAGTATTTTAGAATTTGTAAGGCGTCATAGCCTCTATCACCTAACTCTTTTGACCCCCATTGGCTTAGATATCCTTTTTCTGTTGTATTACTTTTGTAGTGAGCAAGTAATGGTTCTGTTTTGATACCACTTCTAATATAATTTGTGAATATTTCATCTACCATATCTGATATCGGTTGAAAGATAGTTCCGTTCTTCGTGTATTTTTGGTCGTAACTGGTAGTAGATGTGATGGTAAAATCAAATCCTTTGCTAGGGTACCATTCTGTAAATATTCTGTTTAATGTAAAAGAAATGATTGCTAGAATATTTGCTTTTATGGTTTCTTCTGGCCAGGTACTATAGATTTCACTACTTGCTACATTTTTGATGTAGTCTGTGAATGGGACTGTGTAGTTTGCAGCATTTGCATTTGTGGGAATGCCATCATGTACAATGATGTTTTCTGGTATTACTACTTTTTGCAAAACATAGGGAGAAATTTCTTCTTCTGTTTCTTCATTTTCTTCTATACTTGGAGGATAATCTCCCCATAATGTGTTGGGTGGGATTGTGGTTATATTTTCTTCATCATTTTCATCAAGAGAGGTCATATAGATATTTTGAATGGACGTGATACCATCAAATATTTGTACTCCTTCTACTTTTGTTTCTGTTAGTCCAAGGGAATTTACTAGGATGTCATAAATTTCATAAGGACGTATTTCTTGTTGGTTGGTTTCTGAAAAACTTTTGTCTACGGTATCTAGTGTTATTGTCTTTGTTTTTCCATCTTCATTTGTTTTTGTTTCTGTTATTATATTTCCATCTTTTAATACTTGTACGTTCGCATTTTTTACTGGGTTTGCAATGGTATCACTGTAGACATTTACAATTAAATAACCTTTTGCCATATTTCACCTCATTCTATTATACATAATATATTGGTAATAAATGAATATAATTTATCGAGGTGATGTGAATGGATGTTTATAATTTGCAAGTTGGGGATACGGGAGACTTAGTTAAGACCTTACAGGAAAAATTAAAAATACTTGGGTTTTATAATGCTGTTGTTACTGGGGTTTTTGGTGTTTCTACAGAAGTGGGAGTTCTTGCTTTTCAAAAAGAGTTTGGTTTAGAAGAGAGTGGAGTGGTTACTCAGGAGATGTGGGACATTTTGTTTGCATTAACATCAGTTGCTACTCCTATTAGTGATCATAATACATTAAAACTTGGAGACAGAGGAAGTGAAGTTCGGGAACTTCAATTAAAGCTTCGCTCCCTTCTTTATTATACAGGACCTATTACGGGAGAATTTGATTTAGAGACGGAGACTGCTGTTAAGAGGTTTCAATTTCATAATGATATTACCACAAACGGAATTGTTGATAATACCACTTGGGCTTTTATTGAGTCTTTATATGGTAATTTGAATCAATGTGTATTAGACCAGATTGGGGACGATGGAAGTTCTAATAATGGAGGGAGTGGGACTTATACTGTTAAAGCAGGGGATACTTTGTATAGTATTGCTCGTCGTTATGGTGTATCAGTAGATTCTATTAAAAGACTCAATAATTTAAGTAGTAATGTTCTTTCTATTGGGCAAGTGTTGCGTCTTCCTTCTAGTAGTGATAATGGGGGAAGTGACTCTAGCTCTCCTTCTAATATTCGTTATGTTGTAAGGGCGGGGGATACTTTGTTTTCTATTGCTAGTCGTTATGGTACAACAGTAGATTCCATTAAAAGACTTAATAATTTAACAAGCAATGTTTTAAGTATTGGTCAGGTCTTACTTCTTCCTGCTATCAATCAGGGAGGAGATAGTTCTAGTATTTCTTATACTGTTAGACCAGGGGATACATTATTTGGTATTGCTAGCCGCTATGGTACAACAGTAGATTCTATTAAGAGACTTAATAATTTGAGTAGCAATGTCTTAAGTATTGGGCAAGTGTTACGTATTCCTTCTACTAGTGGGAGTGAGTATATTACTTATACTGTGAAGAGGGGAGATACTTTATTTTCTATTGCTAGTCGTTATGGCACCACAGTGGATGAATTAAAAAGACTCAATAATTTAAGCAGTAACGTTTTAAGTATTGGTCAGATTCTTAGAATTAGGGTTTAATTTTTAATTGTTTTCTTTTTCATAGTTATGGTCAGTAAATATTTACATAGCTTTTAAATATATAGCGATGTTATCGAATTAAAAAGACATGGATGATTATATTGTTATATATAAAATATCTTGTTATAATTTATTTGGGGAATAATTTAATAGTTGAGTGTTTGCCATCTTTCGTAAGAAAGGGGCTGATAATATGTATAAGAAGGATTTTTTGATTCTTTCGCTTATCTTAATTATCTTCTTGCTTATAGCCTTACTTTTTACTACGGTAAAATAGTGACTTAAAATAAGAAAAAAGCACTCAATTTACATTTTCAGTAGATTAAGTGCTTACACAAATTAGTGGCAGTACTCAACGTTGGAGTGTTAAGTATTCCCTTTTTTAGTTTATGCAAGTTTCCTTGACATATTCATA
This sequence comes from uncultured Mycoplasmatota bacterium, assembly GCA_946554325.1. Taxonomy (GTDB): domain Bacteria; phylum Bacillota_I; class Bacilli_A; order RF39; family UBA660; genus MGBC119817. Next base: position 3,707 of record CAMNSB010000051.1, on the reverse strand, counting down.
ATAGCATATTTTTAAGTTCTTGTCAAAAATCGCTTGTTTATTTTTTTGTATATGGTGTTGATGCATAATATAGGCTCTTTTGTTTCATAATGTCATTTTGATTTAATTGTGCTTCAGTTTCTCTGGTTAAATTAGATATACTTCTTTCATAATTAATATCAGATATTACGTGTAATATATAAGAGTCTACTATTGATAATTGTTCATATTTTCCTGGTGTTTGTTCTTCTTTTACTTTATCATTTAAGTGCTCTTTTGGAATCTTTCTTAATCTAGTTATTTCTTGTTCTGCATATTGTAATTCTTCAGAGATTAATTTACTTATCATCAACTTTTCAATAGATTCATCACATATATAGTTATATACTCTCATATAGTTCTCTTCAGAGCATTCCTTTGTACCATATATTTTAAATAATGTAGCAAACGTCCTGTTTCTGCTATACCTACTAGCATCTACAAGTTCTTCGTATGAACATTCTGATATTTTTTTCGTGTTAAGCCAATCATTTCTTTTTTCTCAAATTCTGGTTTATATGATAACCATTTTGTCCATTCCATAATAGGAGAAATATTACCAATTACTTTTCCATGTATCAATTTAACATTGGTACCCATTTTAATTATTTGTTTAGTCATTATTTTATTCAATTTCATAATTGTCCTACCTTTTCTTTTTTTCTTACTTTTATTGCCCCATTATCACATTTATTGCCCCATGAGTCGATTAATTCTTTATCTTTATAGACACAAATAATTTCGCAGTTGTTGGCACATCTTTTGCATTCTACTCCTTTTGTTTCAAACTCAATTTCTTCGATATCAAAATTGAATTCTTCTTCTTTTTTCTCGCTTCTTGCAAGGATTGCTACTCCTAGTGCTCCCATTAAATGAGAATTTTCATCTACTATGATTTCTTCTTTTGTTGCATCCTCAAATGCCTTGATGACTCCTACATTTTTGGAAACTCCCCCTTGGAAGACAATCGGTGCATAAATCTTTTTGCCTTTTCCTACATTATTTAAGTAGTTTGTTACGACTGCTTTACAAAGACCTGCCACAATATCTTCTTTTTTATGTCCGATTTGGGCTTTATGTACTAAATCACTTTCGGCAAATACGGTACAACGAGCGGCAATGTTGGTTGGATTTTTACTTTTTAATGCTAAAGGGCCAAACTCTTCTACTTCTAGTCCTAGACGTTTTGATTGACTGGAAAGGAAAGAGCCAGTACCTGCCGCGCATAATGTATTCATTGCATAATCTACTACAATGCCATCATCGATTAAAATAATTTTAGAGTCTTGTCCACCAATTTCAAATATGGTTCTTACTTCGGGATAAAGAGAAAGTGTTCCAATAGCATGGGCTGTGATTTCATTTTTTACAACACTTGCTCCAAGTAATATACCAATTAGTTTTCTAGCAGAGCCAGTGGTACCTACTGCTACCACTTTATATTTTTTTAGATTGATTTGTCCTTTTAGACTGGCAATTAATCTTTTTACTGCATCCATTGGATTTCCTTCTGTCCAAAGATATTTACTTGCTAAAATGTTATTTTCTTCATCAATGATAATTCCTTTTGTGGAAATAGAACCAATGTCTACTCCAAGGTATGCCTTTTTCATTATTTTTTCTCCTTTCGCATCATAATCATATCGTAGAAAGCTTCGATTCTTGTGTTAATTCCTACATCACTTGTCTGTGAATCAAAACTGAAGTAGATAATAGGAATTTTATAGTCTTCTGAAATTCTTTGTAATACAGGCATTGCATCAATTTCAGGAGTACAACCAAAACTTTTTAAGTGAATAATACCATCAAAATCTTCTTTAGCATAGTCAAGAGCGCTTTTAATTGTATACATTGAAGTTGCTCCCATATCGTATTTGGCATAGTTCTTGATACTTTTTTTGATTTCTTTTTCTGGAGCATTAAAAAAGCTATTTGTAATATTCATCCATCGTTTGATTACGATTCCCTTTTTGGCTAGTTCCTTTTCCATATGATGATTACTATAGGGATCCATGATGGTGTAATACTCACCAATAAAACCTACTTGTAGAGGGTGTTCTGGTTTGTTGGTTTCTACCTTCTTCAACTTGGCCATATATCTTTTATAAATTTCATTTAACTCTTTTTTATTTTTCACGCTTTTTAACTCTGTTAGAAAATCTTTATGAATTATATCGAAGTCTCCATCATGTAGTTCAAAACCAACATTTTGGCGAATGTAATCTTCTACTTTATCAATTTTTTCTACTATTTTTACTACCAAAAGCAGTGTAGAGGTTACTTTCTTTAAATTTAGTTTAGGGTTTATTTTTTTAAATTCATTGTAAAAAGTTAATGGTTTAGCAAAGTCTGCTTCTGCCATATTGATGAAATGCACATCATAGCCTAAGTCTTTTAGAATTTGTTCATGTAGTTCACCATAATAGCCTAATCTACAAGGACCACCCACTTGAATTAAAGTGTTTGCTCCTGCTTCTATTGCTTCGATATAGCCACCTAATTGATATTTGAATGGAGTACAGACAAAGTCGGGTGAGTATTTTGTTCCAATTTCTAGTGTTTTTTTGGTGGTAAGAGGAGCATCGACATAGTCACACTCTAGACCTAGTCGCATTAATATTTCGATTGCGATGTTGTAATTTCCGAATCTAGGAAAACTAATTTTGCAGTTTGTTTTCATGAGCTCTTTCCTCCTTAATTCTAATAATATCAATAAAACTTTCCAGTCTTGTTTCCATTCCAGCGGTTCCTTCTTGAGCGTCTAAGACTAGTGTGATGATTGGTTTATCTTTTAGTCGTCTTAAAATCATTTCATTTACTAGGGAGTCTGGTCCGCAGGGAAATGCTGAGACTAAGATAATACCATCTACTTTATCTTTATATATGCTGATTGCACCTACCAGTTCTTTATTGAAAGTCCACGGTAGAGTTTTACTGATTGTTTGTGCTTTTTCTCTTGCCTTTTTCTCTTCTATGATGGAACCTATAATGGGAATACAATCTAGTTCCTTTAATGTATCTAGTACAGGACGTCCAATATATTCATCATAAATATTATAAGGATGAGAGATTACTAAAATTTTTAGTTTGTTGCTTTCTAAATTCTTTCTTTGCTCATTTAACGCGATTAGTTTTGTTGTTTTTTCTGCTTGTTTGGCAATATAATAGGCTTTTAGTACTTGTGCTTTGTTTTTTCCTAGGAATTTGCCCATCTTTAAAAATGCTTTTAGTTCTGTATCTTTATTTAAAATATCGATACTGTAATATAAAAGTTTGGGTTCTTTTTCTCTGAAGGTATTCTTTACTAAATCGTAGATTGCTTGAAATCTAGAACATACAATATCTTTTGTTCCTCCCAAGGTGGCAATTCTTGGAACAAATATGTAGTCGCATTTATCGATTAAATAATTTACATGACCTAAATATATTTTATGAGGAAGACAAGCTTCATCTATGGCAAGAGATGTTCCCTCTTTTATTAGTTCTTTATTGGTTTTGGGACTTACTATGTATTCAATTCCTAATTCTTCAAAAAAAGTTTCCCACAATACGTGGTATTTATAATAAAGAAAAGCTCTTGGGATTCCTATTTTCATATACTACACCTCTACTTCTACTTCTTTATTTTACCAGGAACAGGATAAAAACATGAAAAAGAAATAGAACAGTTACCATTTCTTTGCACAGTA
>CAMNSB010000050.1 GCA_946554325.1 uncultured Mycoplasmatota bacterium | reverse complement strand
TTTTAAGTTTAAAGAACTAAAATTTGTTATTGTTGATATATCTGAAAACTATGGGAAAGAGAATAGTAAATTATTTCCCGGGAAATAATTTAATAAAGTTTCACGTGAAACTTTACTTATTTGATAAATAGTAATGCTTTTAAGTTTAAAGAACTAAAATTTGTTATTGTTGATATATCTGAAAACTATAGGTAATGGAATAATAAAATTATTTCCCGGGAAATAATTTTAAAATTAGTTTTGTGGGAAATAAAGTTTATTTTAAAATTGGTTTTGTGTTGATACAAATTATGTTATACTTAAAATGCGAAATGTTAAATGGAGGTAAGTTTATGAATCAGGCTTTATATAGAAAATATAGACCTTTATTTTTTAAAGATGTAGTTGGTCAGAAATCTGTTGTTAAAATATTACAAAACTCAATCTTAAATAATAGAATAGGACATGCTTATATGTTTTTTGGACCACGTGGAACAGGAAAGACTTCTCTTGCAAAAATTTTTGCTCGTAGTATTAATTGCAGTGATTTGAATAATGGAGAAGTTTGTGGAAAATGTGCTGAATGTAAGGGGATGATGGAAAATTGTGTAGATATTATAGAAATAGATGCTGCTTCTAATAATGGTGTTGATGAAATACGTGAATTGAAAAGTAAAGTTAATTTAGTTCCATCCTCCTTAAAATATAAAGTCTATATAATCGATGAGGTTCATATGCTTTCTATTGGTGCATTTAATGCTTTACTTAAAACCTTGGAAGAACCTCCTGAGCATATTGTTTTTATTTTAGCTACTACTGATCCGCAGAAAGTACCTGATACTATAAAATCACGTTGTCAATGTTTTAATTTTAAAAGAATATCTGATAATGAAATTGTTCAAAAGTTATTAGAAATTTGTAAAAAGGAAAGTATATCTATATCTACTGATATTTTGACTGATATTGCAGTTTCATCAAATGGTGGATTAAGAGATTCTCTTAGTATGTTGGATATGTTATATTCTTCTTGTGGAAAAAATATTTCATTAGACGATTATATAGATATTAATAATTTGGTTACTACTGAGGAAATATCTAAATTATTGGATGAAATAGCTTGTGGAAATATTGATTCTCTTTTAGAGCATTTACAAAGATTTAATATGGATGGTAAAAATCTCGTTCAAATTTGTGAGATGCTATTGCGATATATTAGGGATATTGTTGTTGATTTTTATCGTTCCTCAAAGCAGAGTAATCTTGATATTTCATTATTGGAATCACTTGCTTTTTTATTGAATGATAAATTATATGATATTAAAAAAGCTTCTAATCCAAGTATTTATATTGAAATTGTACTTTTAAATTTTATTTCTACTATTGTTTCTTCAGATAAAATTATTTCTTCGAAGATAGAAATAGAACAAAAGTTTGATTCTAATAGGGGTTCTTTTTTAGAGTCTGAGGATTCTGATGTTCAATTAAGTAAGCAAATTTCTAAAAATGACGTTTCAGGCTTTTCAAATAAATCAAAAGAGGTCTTGGAGAAAGAGGATTCTTATGATAAAATAGAAAGTGATTTTCTTAATCAATATAGGGAGATAATGAAGATTAGGGTAGATAATACTTTGTCTAAAGCAAATAAGAGTCTTCTTTTGCAAGTAAAGGATAAGTTTTCTAAGTTAAGTGAATACGTTTTTGACCAAAATATTGGTTATTTGGTGTGTGCTTTAATGGATGGAACTGTTCGTGTTGTGAGTGACGAAAATATTGTTATGAGTTTAGAATATGATTCTATGATTGATGCGAATCTTAAAAATATGGAGTTACTTAAATCTTCATTATATAAAATTACTGGGTTAACACAAAATTTAGCTTTTATAACTGATTCTGTTTGGAATTTAAAGAAACAAGAATATATTTATAAGTTACAAAATGGTGAGAATTATCAATATATTGCTGAACCTAGTTTACCTAAGTTGGAAACGAAAAAGAAAAGTGATCCTTTGATTAGTCATGCAATCGAATTATTTGGGGATATTGTAGAGGAGGAATAGAGATGAATATTCAAGCAATGATGAAGCAAGCACAGGCACTTCAGAAAGAAATGTTGAAGGAAAAAGATGCAATTGATGAGATGGAGTTTTTAGGAGAAAGCTCTTTTGTAAAGGTTACTGTGAATGGTAAAAAAGAAATTTTAAAGGTTGAAATTAATAATGATGAGAACTTACAATTAGATGATCTTGATATGTTAAGCGATATGTTTGTAATTGCAACTAATAATGCTATGAAAATGGTTGATGAAATGATTACAGAAAAAATGGGGAAATTTGGAAATATGCCAGGTTTATTTTAATTATGTATCCAGATAGTTTGCAGGAATTAATTCAGGTTTTTAAGTATTTACCTGGTATTGGTGAAAAAACAGCAGAACGTTTTGCCTTTGCTATTTTAGAGTTAGATATAGAAAAAACACAGCTTTTTTCTGAAAGTATAGAAAATGTAAAGAAAAAGATTCATCGGTGCAAAAGATGCAATAATTTGGCGGAAGAAGAGCTATGTACTATTTGTTCTTCTTCAAATCGAAATTTTAAAACTTTGTGTATTGTTGAAGATGTTAAGAGTGTTTTTCTGTTTGAAAAATTAGGAACTTATCATGGTTTATATCATGTTTTAAATGGTCTTATTTCTCCTCTTGAGGGTATTAATCCTGAGGATATTGGAATTTCTCAACTATTGGATAGATTAAATAAGGAGAAATTTGAGGAGTTAATTTTTGCTTTTCGTCCTAGTATTGAAGGGGAAACTACTGCATTATATATTAAGCAAGTTTTAAATGGTTTAAATATAAGAATTACCAAGTTAGCTAGTGGGGTACCGATTGGTGCTGATATGGAATATATTGATGCTTTAACTTTGGAGAGGGCATTAGACGATAGAAAAGAAGTAACATAAATTTTGGTTTCATTTCATATTCTTTATTAGGTGATTGACTTGGATCAAGTAATAAAGTATTGTAAAAGAATTATTCTTGGTGCTTTTATTCTATATGGTTATAATATGATTGCTGTAAATTTTAATATGATTATTCCAATCAATTTTATAACTGTTGGAATGATTGGAGTTTTGGGGGCTCCTTCATTAATAGCACTTATATTATTAAAAATTATGATTATGTGAGGATAAAATGGATGCAGTTTTGTTAGAAGAAAAAATATGCGATATTATACGTGAACATATGAAAAATAATCATTTGTCTCATGCTTATTTAATTGAAACAGGGGATTATTTGAAATCGGATGATTTAATGATGAAGATTGTTAAATCTATTTTGTGTTTTAAGCAAGGAAAACATGATGAATTAGAAAAGTGTAATATTTGTAATTTAATTGATTCTAATCAATATACTGATCTAAAATTTATTTATCCCCAGGGTAATGTGATTAAAAAGGAACAGTTATTAGAAATTAAGAAAGTGTTTAAAACGACGCCATTAAATCAGTATCGTATTTATGTTATTTTTGAAGCAGAGTGTTTGAACGCCTCATCTGCTAATACAATTTTGAAATTTTTAGAGGAACCCGAACCAGGCGTTATTGCTTTTTTAGTAGCTAAAAATAGATATCAAGTTTTAGAAACCATAGTTTCTAGGTGTCAGATTTTAACTTTTTCTAATTATTTAGAACGAGAAATTGATTCTAAAGTGTATGATTTTATTCAACGAATTGTTACTAATTCTGATTTTTATTTGGATTTTAAAGATATTTTAACGTTTTACATGCCAGATAAGAATGCTTCTAAATTATTATTAGATGATTTAGAATTTTATTTGCATCAACTTTTACTTTATAAGACAAATTCTATTTCTACATTAGAATGTGCAGAACTTTTTACAAATTTATCTAAAAATAGTATAATTAAATATATTGCAATATTAGAGGAAGAAAAGGAAAAATTGTTATATAATGTAAATTATCGACTTTGGTTAGATCATTTATTGGTTCGTTTTTTGGAGGTGCTCACATGATAGATGTCATAGGTGTTTTATTAGATTCAGTTAAAAGTATTCATTATTATTTGCCACAAGATTTGTCTTTGAAGAAGGGACAAACTGTTATTGTTGATACTGATCATGGTATTCAAATTGGAAACACTATTACAAGTATTTATCAAGAAAAAAAAGAAAACTTGGTATTACCGTTAAGAAAAGTTATTAGAATTGCTAACTCTGAAGATTTAGCAAAGAGTAGTAAATTAAAATCAGAATCTGATGAGGCATTAAAAGTAGCTAAAAAATATGTTAAAGAGCTAGATTTAGATATGAATTTTGTTGACGCATATTATACTTTTGAAAAAACTCAATTATTTTTTTCTTTTGTAGCAGATAATAGGGTTGATTTTCGCGAACTTGCAAAAAAACTTGCTCAGCGATATAAAACGAGAATAGAACTTAGACAAATCGGTGTTAGAGATAAAGCAAAAAGAGTTGGTGGTTTGGGACCTTGTGGGTTATTTTTATGTTGTCATACTTTTTTAACTGATTTTAATAGTGTTTCTATTAATATGGCAAAAAATCAGTTTCTTGCTTTAAATCCTTCCAAAATTAATGGGGTATGTGGGAGACTTTTATGTTGTTTGAACTATGAAAATGAAACATATGATTCTTTAAAAGAAGGATTACCTCAAGTCGGAATGGTAATGAAAAAGGATGTAGGAGTTGGAAAAGTAATTTCTGTTAATATTTTTAATCGAACTTATCAGATTGATTTTGGAAATAAGGGGATTATTGAGTATTGTGTAGAGGAGTAAAAATATGGTAGATGTTCATTTATCTGGTATTATTGGATTTCCAAATTTAAAACTATATCAACCAAGTGATGTTTTTCGCATCACTAGTGATACGCTAGCTTTGGCTAATTTTATTGTTGTTAATCCTAGTGATAAGAAAATATTAGATATTGGGACTGGTCTTTGTGCAATTCCTATCATTTTATGTACTAAGTGGAATGTAGATGTTGTTGGAGTTGAAATTGATTCTACTATGGCTAATCTTGCTTGGAAGTCAGTTTGCTATAATAAACTTGATCAGTATATTCAAGTTATTCACCAGGATATAAAAAAATATGCTTCTGAGTGTAAAATTAATCTTTATGATATTATTGTTTCTAATCCACCTTATTATAATACGAGATGTGGTTATTTAAATTCTAATTCCACGATCAGTAATGCACGTCATAATGTTACTTTGGAGATTGAGGATATTATTTCTATTTCTTCTAAGTTATTAAAGGATAAAGGAAAATTGGTATTAGTTTTTACAGTGGAACGTCTTTTAGAGGTATTTTCTCTTTATCAACAATATCATTTTGCTATTAAAAGGGTTCAATTTATTTATGGTGGTCTTGATAAGAATGCTAAATCCTTTTTAATAGAAGGTACTAAAAATGGTAGAAGTGGTATGAAGGTATGTCCTCCACTGATATTATAGATAGAAAGGGATATGTGTAATGAGTCAAAAAAGTTATGATAATACTGCTAGTTTGTATTTAATTCCAACACCTATTGGAAATTTGGATGATATTACTATACGAAGTTTGAAAATGCTTGAAATGGTTGATTATATATTATGTGAAGATACTCGAACTACAGGTAATTTGTTAAAAAAATATGATATAAAAAATAGACTTGTTAGTTGTCATGAATTTAATGAGGATACTGTAAAGAAAAAAGTGATAGAGGATTTAAAATTAGGACAAAATATAGGTTTAGTAACCGATCAAGGAACTCCAATCATTAGTGATCCTGGATATAAAGTTGTTTTGGAGGTTATAAAAAGTCACTTTAATGTTATTGCATTGCCTGGTGCGACTGCTTTTGTACCTGCTTTAATTTCTTCTGGTCTTCCTCCTGCTCCTTTTTTATTTTATGGATTTTTAAATTCTAAGAGTTCTAAACAAAAAAAAGAGTTGGAGTTGTTAAAAAATTATAATATGACAATGATTTTTTATGAGGCTCCTCATCGTATTCAAAAGACACTAAATAATATGTTAGAAGTGTTAGGAAATCGTAATATCAGTTTGAATAGGGAAATTTCAAAGGTGCATGAGGAAATTTATCGTGGTAGCATTTCTCAGGTTTTTTCTGCACTTGATGTTGTAAAGGGAGAGATTGTTATTGTAGTAGATGGTAACCATGAATCGGTAGAATATGATAGTTTAACTATTTTTGATCATATTTTACTTTATTTGGAAGATGGTTTTACAGAGAAAGAGGCTATTAAAATGGTTGCTCAAGAAAGAAATTTAAAAAAAGGTATTGTTTATCAAGAATATCATAATAGAAAGGATGCGAAAAAATGAAATTAGTAGTTGGTCTTGGAAATCCTGGTGATGATTATATTAATACTAGACATAATACTGGTTTTTATTTACTTGATTTATATTTAGAGTCTAAGGGGTTAACTCATTACAAAAGTAAATTTAATGGAGAATATATCGTTGCAAGAGTAAATAATGAGAAGGTCATTTTTTTAAAGCCTTTGTCTTTTATGAATCTATCAGGAGAAGTTGTACGTAAATTTGTGGATTTTTATAAAATAGATGTGGATGATGTATTTATTATTCATGATGATTTAGATCTTCCAATTGGTAGTTTTAAACTGAAGGCAACTGGGCGTAGTGGCGGACATAATGGGTTAAAGAACATTGAGGAAAATTTAAATACAAAAAATTACAAAAGATTAAAAGTTGGTATTTCTCATGTTGATAAAGAAGATACTGTTGATTATGTTTTAGGGAAGTTTACTAAAGGTGAGCAAGAAATTATGGAGAGATTAAGTATCATTGTGGGAAATGTTTTAGATGATTATTTTGCAATGGATTTTGATACTTTAATGAATAAATATAATCGGAAGATTGGGTGATTTGTAATGAGTGTTTTTACTGATTTAATTAAGATTCCAAAAGAAAAAAGCATGGGTATTGTAAACCTTACCGATGAGTTTTTTTGTGTTTATTTAACTACACTATTAGAAAAAGATAATGAAAATATAGTTGTTGTTGTAAATTCTTTATTTGAAGCAAATAAACTTTATAAGAGGTTGCAAGTATTTACTTCGCAAGTGGAACTTTTTCCTATGGATGATTTTTTAACTAGCGAGGCTATTGCGATTAGTCCAGATTTACAAATGGTTAGAATGGAAGCTTTAATTCATCTTTGTCTTGGTAAAAGTAAAATAGTTATTACTAATTTAATGGGATTTTTACGTTATTTACCATCTCCTAGTGATTTTTCAAAGTGTTTGATTCAATATCACATAGGAGATGAAATTGCACCTAAATTTTTGATTTCTCTTCTTTTAAGACTTGGATATCATCGAGAAACAGTTGTTAGTCAAACAGGAGAGTTTGCAGTACGTGGTTTTGTTATTGATGTTTTCCCTGTTACTTATGATTTTCCGATTCGAATTGAGTTTTTTGGCGATGAAATTGATGAGATTCGAAGTTTTCATGTTGAGAATCAGAGATCTATTGAAAAATTAAAGCAGATTACTATTTATCCTTGTTGGGAGTTTATTGTAGATGAGGAGGTAGAAGAAAGTAAGCAAAAACAAAAATATTTACCAGAATTTTTAAAACAGGTTTTTTCCATTCAAGATTACCTTCATAATCCTATTGTTATTTACAAAGATTATTCGCAATTAGAAATTAGTGAGAGAACGCTTCGCGAGGAAATTAGTACTTATCATGAATCTAAAGATAATGACTATTTATATCAATATATGTTTTTTTTAAAAGAACTGCATTCTAATAGAGAGTATTTTTATATGAATATTGATAATTTACTCTCTGATAGAAAGATTTCTATTTTAGATTTTAATATTCATACTGTACCTTTATTTCATGAAGATATTGATGCTATTAATGAGTATTTGAAAAAAAATTATGATGCAAGAAAGACGATTGTAATTTGTTTAAATAAAAATCAAATTAAGTATTTATCTCCTAAACTTTCAGTTCCTTTTGTTTCTTCTTCTGAAGAAAATATTTTATTAGAAAAGATAAATATTATTGAAAAGCCTATTAGTGAAGGTTTTATTTATGAAAATTATATTTTTATTTCACAGAATGAGATTTATCATGAGAGGAAACAGGAAAAGAGAGTTAAATCTAACTTTAAGTATACGACGAAAATTAAAGACTTAAATAAGTTGGAAGTTGGAGATTATATTGTACATGATGTTCATGGGATTGGTATTTATAATGGAATCCATGTTCTTTCCCAAAATGGCATTTCTAAGGATTATTTAGAGATTCTTTATAAAAATAATGATAAACTTTATATTCCAGTAGAAAAAATTGATTATTTATATAAATATACAGGAAAGGAAGGGAGTGTTCCTGCTGTTCATTCATTAAATGGGAATGAGTGGGAAAGAACAAAACGACGTGTATCACAAAAGATTGCATCTATGGCTGAAGCTTTGTTGAAACTTTATGCAGAGCGAGAAAGTTTACAAGGGTTTGCTTTTTCTAAGGATACTCCTATGCTATTAGAATTTGAACGAGATATTCCTTTTGAACTAACTAAAGATCAGCAACTTGCTGTAGAGCAAATTAAATCTGATATGGAACGTTCTCAACCTATGGATCGTCTGTTATGTGGAGATGTTGGATTTGGTAAAACAGAGGTTGCTTTTGTAGCTGCATTTAAGGCTATTTTAGATTCTAAACAGGTTTTGTTTTTATGTCCAACTACTATTCTTTCTAATCAACATTATGAAAATGCTTTAAGAAGATTTCAACATTTTCCCGTATCTATTGCTGTGTTAAATCGTTTTACTTCTTCTAGGGAAGTAAAGAGAGTTCTTCAAGGTTTAAAAGATGGAACAGTTGATTTGGTGTTTGGCACTCATCGATTACTTAGTGATGATATTAAACCATCTAATTTAGGTCTTTTGATTATTGATGAGGAACAACGTTTTGGAGTGGCACATAAAGAAAAAATAAAGCAATATAAGACGAATGTTGATGTCCTTACTTTAACTGCTACTCCTATTCCTAGGACATTACAAATGTCTATGACAGGCATTCGCAGTCTTTCTTTAATTGAAACAGCTCCAGTAGACCGTTATCCAGTTCAAACTTATGTTGTTGAGGAGAATAAACAAATTATTAAAGATGCTATTTATAAAGAACTCTCTCGTGGAGGACAAATATTTCTACTTTATAATCGAGTGGAGTTGATTGAGCGGCGTGCAGAGGAAATTAGAAAGCTTGCACCTGACGCTAGGGTTATTGTAGCTCATGGACAAATGACAAAGGTTCAGCTTGAAAATATAATGATTGATTTTGTGAATCATGAATATGATATTTTAGTATGTACTACTATTATCGAAACAGGTATTGATATTCCTAATGTAAATACTTTAATTATTTTAGATGCTGATCGATTTGGTCTTAGTCAATTATATCAAATAAGAGGGCGTGTAGGACGGAGTAATCGTTTTGCATATGCTTATTTAATGTATCAACCATTTAAAGCACTTACAGAAACTGCTGTTAAGAGGCTTAATGTAATTAAGGAATTTACTGAACTTGGCAGTGGTTTTTCTATTGCTACTCGTGATTTGTCGATTCGAGGGGCTGGTGATATTTTAGGTCGTGAACAGGCGGGGTTTATTGATAGTATTGGCATTGATTTATATTTAAAACTTTTAAATCGCGAAGTTTTACGACGACAAGGGAAAGAAGATTTGGATGATGATTTCGTTGATATGAATCCACTTATGAGTGTTACTACTCATATTGATGATAATTATGTGAAAGATGAGGAGGTAAAGATTGAAATTCATAGGTTGATTAATACTATTGATAGTAAAAAGCGACTTGAACAGGTTGTAATTGAATTAGAGGACCGTTTTGGAAAAATTAATGAAGATATGTTTATTTATATGCATGAGGAATGGTTTGAGAAATTAGCTTCCCGTACGTCTGTTAAAAATTTTAGACAAAATAAAAATTCTATTGAGCTATCTTTTGATAAGCAAATAGTAGAAAAATTAGATATGGAACAATTATTTGTAGATGCATGTAATATTTCTATGATGTTTCGTTTTAAGACTTTGGGTGATGTTTTAGTTATAGTTCTTGATACTGTTAAACTTTCCAAGCATCCTATTTATTATTTGTGTGCTTTATTAGAAAATATAGATAATCATTTAAAAAAATATTGACTAAAAAAATAATGCTTGATATTCTTTTAATAGTTATCATAGGAGGTGTTTATTTTGTTAGAAGTAGAAGAGCTAGAAAAACAGCATTTAGAAACTTATAAGTCTGCTATCTTAGAATTAATACGAAATAATACTAATATTCTTATTGAAGAAGATATTACTTCTCTTTTGAAAAGACCACCTCTTGATTCTATGGATTTTGTTCGGAATAAGTTAGTTTGTTTTTCTAAACAATGTGGAATTATTTTGGATACAGATGGGCTAAATTCTTTATTGCAAGATTATCGTAGTAAGTTGGTTGATTCTTTTTCGGATCTTTTGATAGATAGAATAGAATATTTTAGTAAGACTGTTTCTGAATTTGTTCCTAAAAAAGATAATGATATTATTAAAATTCCTAAAAAAGAATTTTTGCCTCTCAATAGAAAAGTAAAAAAAGAAGCAAAAGAAAGGATAAAAGTGGCTAATCAATTCTTATTAAATGGGTTACCTAATATATTTTGTGATGATACAGAAGAAAGTATTAGAAAAGAAGTTACTATAATGATGAATAAATACTTAACTAATCATTATAGTAAAGATTTGATTGAAAATATAGAATTAAAAATAGTTATTAAAGATACTACTTTGATTAATGGTATTTTAGAACAAGGAGAACGTTATTTGTTTACCAAAAATAATTCTCATTTATTTGATGAGTGAAAATTGGTAACTGATAACAGTTCTTCTTTTTTTAGTTTACTAAATGGAAATATTTACCAAGGGAATTTCTATAGATAAAGTTTATAATATATATAGAAGAAATTATTAAGGTATAAAGTTCTAAAAATAGCAGAAGATAATTGTAGGAAGAAAGAGAGGAATCATTATGAAAACAACTGGTGTAGTAAGAAGAATAGATGATTTGGGAAGAATTGTAATTCCTAAGGAAATTAGAAGAACTTTACGAATTCGAGATGGTGAATCTTTAGAAATCTTTGTTGATAAAGAGATGATTGCACTAAAAAAGTATTCTTCTATGGATGATATGACAGAAATAGCTAAAACTTTAGCAGATACTATCAGTCCTACAATTAAGAAAAATATTTTTATTACTGATCGTGATCGATTTATTGTAACAACTGGAGAAGAGAAGAAAAAGTATTCGAACAAAGCTATTTCTAGAGTTTTAGAACAACATATGAATGATAGAGAGATTTTAATTGAGAAAAATCCACATTCTATTGAACTTTTAGATGGAAAAAAAGAGGAATATGCTTATATTATTAATCCAATCAATGTTAAAGGGGATGTAGTAGGGCTTGTTATTATTCTTTCAGTAGAAGAGGTAATGACTGATATCGATGAAAAGATTGCAATTGTTATGGCAGATTTTTTAAGTAAACATATTGAAGAATAGGAAAGTTTGTGATACACTTACTCATATTCTCAACTTAAACACTTTTTAAAAGATAAAATCTCCCTAATCCTTTATTTA
>CAMNSB010000049.1 GCA_946554325.1 uncultured Mycoplasmatota bacterium | reverse complement strand
TAGCATTACTTTACACTTTTTTATCAAAAATTCCACTTTCTACTTGAAATTTTGCCGACAAAAAACAAGTTTTTCTAAACCTGTTTTTTTATTTTATCAATGAGTTGTGGATCAAACTTTTTATTTTTTATCATTTCTATTTCATAACGGTATGGTGCAAACTCTCTATCTACATAAGGGGTTTCTAGAATTTTAGGAATATTTTCTAGACGTTTATTGTAGATAATAGAAATTAAGGTATCAAAACCAATAGTTCCAAATCCAATATTTTCATGTCTATCTTTATGGAAAGAGATAGGATTTTTACTATCGTTAATATGAATACAATGAACATAATCTAGTCCAATGATTTTATCTACTTCATCTAAAAGTTCATCAAATCGGGAAACATCATATCCAGAATCATTTAAGTGACAAGTATCAAGACATACTCCGATATGTTTTTTATCATGAACACCATCTATAATTTCTTTAATTTCTTCAAGTGTAGAACCAATTTCTGTTCCTTTCCCAGCCATAGTTTCAAGAAGAATGGTAACATCACTTTCTTCTAAAATTTCATTTAAAGCTTGAATAATATTTTGAATACCTACACTTTTTCCCAGTCCAACATGACTTCCAGGATGAAGTACAATATAAGAAACACCTAACTCTTCACATCTTTTTAACTCTTGTTTTAAAAACTGAATAGAAAACCTGTATTTATCTTCTTCTTTATTATTAGCAAGATTAACGATATAAGGAGCATGAACGATGATCTTTTTATAATCGATTCCTTCTTTTTTCATCCTCTCTTCTACTTCTTTTACTTTTGCTAAATCAATATTTCCCCTTACTGTATTCTGGGGTGCTCCTGTATAAAACATAAAAGTAGTAGCCCCATAAGAAAGAGCTTGTTCCAAACATCCAAGTATCTGACTATCTTTCTTATAATTAACGTGACATCCAAGTAACAACATAACATACCTCCAAAAGAAAAACCTAATCTCTTAGGTTTATTTTATCATACTTTTCTAACCACCACAAACATTTCTAACTATCCGAGAACTTGCCCCTAAAGCTAAATTAGATCCCTCCGTAGGAACAGGAATAGTAGTAACATCCCCTTTACTAACAGCACTACGTTTCAGTTGATCTTCTTGCGTATAAGATTTAATACCATTGCTTCCAGCATCACGTCCTGCATAATAGTACACATATTTAGGCTTTTCATCAGATTCTCCCTCATTTACACAAATTACATAGCTATCTTTCATTTCTTTATTCCATCCAGAATTTTTACTTCCTTTTTCCAATTGTATCGCACTAGTTGGAATAGCAGTTGCCTCTCCTGTTGCAGGAAGAGGACAATTTACATATTCATCATTCAAAAGTCCATATCGTGCCGAATTAACATACATCTTAGCTGTCTGCCAAAAAACATCTTTTTTAGAATTTTCAATATATTGTGTCATCGCAGGAATTGCAACAGCCATTAAAATACCCAAAATAACAATAACTGCTAACAATTCAATTAATGTAAAACCTTTATTTCTATTTTTTTTCACTTCTATATCCTCCATATCTTATACACTATACTCATAGTGTAACACATATTTTCTTTTTCCGTCAATAAAATTTCTATATCTCCTAACGAATAGACTGAACTTTACAACTAAACCCACTACCACTAATAGTTCCATTTTCTACTAAAGTATAATTTGAAAGAGACTCTTTAACATATGTCATCATCGCTCCTTCTTCATTTAATGCTTTACTATCAACAAGTGTAACGCCACGTTTTTTACTACTAGTATCAACAAGCATAACACCATATAAATATTTACTACTATCATACTTAACAGCAACAAAACTGTTTTGTGTATCATATAAAGACCCCTCTGGTCCTTTCTTAATCTCACTAACATCTAAACTTTTCATCCGAAAAACAACACATTCCCCATTTTCTGGTTTTTCAATATTTTGATCTTTTCTAAATTTATAATCTGCCTGTGTTACTAGTTTTTTAGCGTCTTCCAAATAAGTACTACGTTTATTTTTATCTAAAATACTCATAACGTTAGGAACAGCAATTAACATAATAATAGATAAAATAGCAAGCGTTGCCAAAAGTTCTACCAAAGTAAAACCCTTCTGATTTTGTATCATTCATTATACACCCTCTTACTATTTTAGTATATCAAATTTTTTACTAAAATAAATACTAAGTTAAAATTTCTTTTAAATTTTTAATCTCCTTTACTGTATTTTCTGCCTGTAATGTAGAATCAACCAAATAATCATATCGAAATAAAGAAAAACCCTTATATTTAGAAATTCCTCTAGCAATAAGTACTTCTTTTTTCAAAATATCATTTTCCTCAATCCATTCATTCGCACCACTCCTAGCAAAAGTATCAACAACTCCCGTTTTATAAAGGGCTAATGTAAAATAC
This sequence comes from uncultured Mycoplasmatota bacterium, assembly GCA_946554325.1. Lineage (GTDB taxonomy): Bacteria > Bacillota_I > Bacilli_A > RF39 > UBA660 > MGBC119817. Next base: position 9,257 of record CAMNSB010000049.1, on the reverse strand, counting down.
AAGGAAACTTTAGGATTAGTAACAATCTCCTCCCACTCTTTCACTACAGAATAATAAGGTTTTGTTTCATTAAAAAAGCCATAATAAACCTGAGGCATTAAATAATCAACATAACCTGATTCCTTCCCCCACCTTTTTACATCTGCATACTCCATTTGATAATTATTATCAATATTTCCTTGAGGAGAAATTCCCAAAAGCACATTTTTCTTTTGATGAACAATCTTATAAACCTGACGTAATAAGTCATTGATATGATACATTCTAAAATCTGAAATACTCATCTTTTTCCCACTTTCTTCATAACTAATAAGATCAATGGTTTCACTAGGATAAAAATAATCATCAAAGTGAATGCCATCAATATCATAGTTTTGTACCAATTCCTCAATTCCCTTTATAATAATTTTTTTAACACGTTCACTAGCTGGATTATAATAAACACCCTTTTCTGGTATAACTTCTGTATGTTTAGTACCCAAAAGAGAGTAAGCTGGATTTTTCGTACTAATGAGAGAAGTATCGGTACTACTACTAATACGATATAAATTAACCCAAGTGTGTACTAAAATTCCCTCCTGATGAGCGACTTTCAAAAAATAATCTAGATAATCATATAAAAGAGGCTCTCCTTCCTTAGAGACAACTACCTTAGAACTAGGAAATAAAGAAGAAGGATAAATAGCATCAGAAAAACTTCGTACTTGTAAAATCAGTAAATTAAAGGAATGATCTTTCATGGTAGTAATTATTTTTCGAATATTTTTCTTACTTTCCTCTTCCCCTTTTCCATTCAAATACTTTTTTAACTCAATATAAGATAAAAACACCCCTCTTACTTCCTTTTTCTCTTCTTCTACCTTTTTCTTATCAAAAGAAGAAAGTAGTCCTTTCTCACAAAAAGGAAGAAGAAATAAAATAGTTAAAATACTGAGAATAAAAAATGAGATTTTTCGCATGATTATCACCACTATTATCATACTCTAACATTCTTAAAAATATTGTCTATTTAACCACTTGAGACCGAATAATAAATAATTTTTGATTTTTATAAAAAGCATAAAAAACATCTTTACTAGTAACACTTTCTTTCTCTAGAGCATCATCTAACCATTCCTTTGACTTTTTTATTTGTATTAATACATCTTCTTGTATTTTCCCATCTAATATAACAGGAAGTGGATAATCTCCTATTCTTTTATGTTCCTTAGGAAAAACAGATAATTTTCCACTTGTTTCTAAAATAGCATAATCCACCTCTTCTATACTACGAACTCCCTGACTGCGAAGTTGTGTAAGTAAATCATCTAAATTATATCTTTGTTTTAACATCACATCAAACTGCACCCGTCCTCTATTAATAATAACAGAAGGTTCTCCCTCTAACACACTACGAACATTACTATTTTTAAAAGAAATCTTTGCTACCACAATTTGTATAATAACAAGTGCAACCATAGGTATAATAGCCAAAAAAACACTTTCTTCATATTTATCAATCGCAATCGCTGCAAGCTCTGCTATTAAAATAGAAACAATCAAGTCTAAAATACTTAACTCCCCTACTTCTCTTTTTCCCATAAATCGATAAACAATCGTAATAATGACGTAAAAAAGTAAAGTTCGCTCTAGTACCAAAAAGTATTTCATTCTATCACCTAACAATATCATGATTCTAAGTACTAATTTTTATACAAAAAACATAAATATAAGTAAAAGAGGTGCATTATGAATTTTATAAAAAAACATTATAAATTATATTTATTTACATTAATCTGGTTAATAGTATCTTTAGTTTTAACAACAACTTTATACTATTTTAATATCATAGGAGACAATATTTTTAAATGGTTAAACTTAATTAGTATTTTACTAGTCATTTTTACAAGTAGTCTAAAGCTTGGAGCAAGATCTTCTAAAAATGGTTATTTAGAAGGTTTTAAATTTGCTATGATGATTATTTTTCTACTAACGTTAATTACTTTCTTTATTATTCAAGCAGACATGGAAACAAAAATGTTGTTATATGATTTGATTATTACGTTTACATCTATTTTTGGTAGTATGATAGGAATTAATAAAATGCAAAAAAAATAAAAAGAGAAAGTAATTTTATTTTCCTACTTTCCAAAAAATTCACTATATTTATACTGAAGCGTTACTTATTTTTATCCATCTTAGCTCTTGGAAAACTATGATAATAAACTTCTTTCAATCGGTCCGTTGTCACATGCGTATAAATTTGAGTAGAAGAAATGCTCTCATGCCCCAAAAGCTTTTGTACACTGAGTAGATCACACCCCTCATTTAATAAATGAGTGGCAAAAGAATGTCTTAACATATGAGGAGATATGTTTTTACTAAGTGTTGTCTTTTTAATGATTTTATCTAAAATATAACGAACTCCTCGTTCTGTAAGTACTCCCCCTTGATGATTCAAAAAAAGATAAGGACTATTTTTAATATTTAACTTTTCACGTCCATCTTTTAAATATATCTTTAAAATATCTTCTGCATACTCCCCAAACTCAACCATTCTCTCTTTATTTCCTTTTCCTAAAACTAAAATCATTCTCTCTGATAAATCAATATCCGAAACTTTTATAGAGACAAGCTCTCCCACTCGAACTCCTGTAGCATATAAAAGTTCTAAAAGAAGCAAATCTCTCTGTCCTAATATAGTAGAAGTATCAGGGACCAAAAAGAGTTCTTCTAATTCATGATACTCAAAATACCTTGGTAACATCTTTTCTCTTTTTACTCCATGAACATGGGAAAATGCATTAGTATGAATCATACCCTTATTTAACAAATATTTATAAAAACTACGAATAGAAGATAACTTTCTATTAATAGAAGATGGCTTTTCGCATGTCTCTTTTAAATGCATAAGATAAAATCGAATATCACTATATTCTATTTTTTTATAGTCTAATCCCTCTTTTTCTAAATAAGCAAAATAGTCATCCAAATCATTTTCATAACTAGTTTTTGTATACATAGAATAATGCTTCTGATAAATTAAATAATCTAAAAATTCATTCTTTTCTTTCATGAAGAAATCCTCTTATTTTTAGAAAAGGACTCTGTCTCTTCAAAACTATAATCATCAAATAAAACTTCGTCCTCCCCTTCATATTTACGTCTAAAAGCCTCATTCTGTTCAAAAGCTAGTTCTGCCAAAGCATCCTTATTTTCTTCCATATCAGCTAAATATTCGTAATAACATTCTTTTGTTGTAGCATCCATGAAGCAAAGTTTATTTTCATCATCTACAACAAAAGTATACTGACCATCATCTAAAATAGGAGATGGCATCTCTTTTTCTTTGATATCTTCTACTGTTTGCATAAATAAAACTGCATTTCGAAGAAGCGAATAATCCAATCGTAAAATACGATAAATTTGTTTTTGTCCCTCTACCAAAGCCTCATCCTCTTGCAAAGTAGGTAAAAAAGACTCCGCCTTCTCCCATTTTCGATCATAGAGTTTACTATATCTTTCTAAGCTTTCATAGAAAAGATTCCTACCTCCATGCATTCTAGTAAATGGAATATATTTAGCCAGTTTTTTAGAATCCTCATACTCTATTTTTAGATCTGTTGAAAAAGGACAAAATACATATTTTCTACTTTTCTGATCTTCTACCAGTCGAAGCAGTCTCATACAAAATTGTTGTAATTCTTTTGTATCTTTTAATATTCTAGAAGAACTTTTCTTTCCCCTTTCTAGTAACGCATACTTCTGTAAAAGAGGACTATTATATACTTGCTCAAGTTCCCTAAGTTCTTGATTCTGCTTATAAGTAACAAGTAAATGATAAGAGGAAATATCTCTTTTATAATTTGTTTTAGTAGTATGAAAAAAAGCTTGTAAAAATTCACTTTCATCTTGATAACCTGCTAACAAAGAATCAACTTCTATTAATGAAAAACGATTTCTTACTTGTCTATCTACTACAAATTGTAAACTTTCACACATTTTATATTTTCGCTTGATGAGAGGATCATTCTGTAAAGCGTTAGATAATTTTAAATATTTCATCTCATATTTAAAAACATCAGAAAAAGAATCAAGCCATAAACGATATCTACTCACTCATACCACCTCTATATCGCTAATATATCATATTCTAAAGAAAAAGAAAAGAAGGATTACTCCTCCACTACCGTTTCACATTTACTACATTTCACTTTTCCATCTTTAGAAATAAGATACTCCCCACAACTTGGACATTTTCCCGAAACAGGCATATCCCATGAGGCAAACTTGCACTTTGGAAAGTGATTACATCCATAAAAAACTTTCCCACGTTTAGTCTTTCTCTCTACAATCTTACCATCACACAAAGGACAATCAATTATCACTTTCTCTTCCTTTGCCTCTTTTTTAATATATTTACATTCAGGATAATTACTACAAGCAGTAAACTCTCCATAACGTCCCTTTCGAATAACCAAAGGATTTCCACATTCAGGACAATTCTCCCCAGTCTGCACTGGCTCCTTTTTCTCCATATCAGCAAATGCTTTCAAAACCCTTGGCTCAAAAAGTTGATAGAAATCACTCAAAACCTGATTCCAAACCATATTTCCATCTGCAATTTCATCTAAGTCCTCTTCCATTTCTCTTGTATACTCAACATTAATCAAATCAGAGAAAAACTCTTGTAATTTATCAGTCGTCTCAAATCCAATATCAGTTGGTTTAAATCTTTTCTCTTCTAATAAAACATATCCTCTATCTTTAATAGTCTCCATTGTTTGAGCATAAGTAGAAGGTCTTCCAATACCAAGTTCCTCCATCTCTTTAATTAATTTTGGCTCAGAATATCTGGCAGGAGGCTTCGTAAAGTGTTGTTCACTTTCAACATCACTAGTGTGTTTTTCTTCTTTACAAACAAACTCAGGAAGTATTTTATCTTCACTAGACTCATAATCTTTATACACTTTCAAATAACCATCAAAAACAAGTACCTGACCAGTTGTTTTAAAAGTATATAAAGAGTTATCAAGAAGAACAGTCGTTTGATCTACTTTCGCTGCAGCCATTAAAGAAGCAAGCGTTCTTTTATAAATAAGGCTATATAATTTAAACTCATCTGGTTTTAAATATGGTTTTACAACTTCAGGTGTTCTTAAAATACTTGTCGGACGAATCGCTTCATGAGCATCTTGAACATTTTCTGTCTTTTTACTTTTCTTAACATATCCCAAATATTCTTTTCCATAATTTTTAGAAATATAATCTAGCGTAGGTCCAATAAATTCATCACTAAGTCGAATAGAGTCTGTTCTCATATAAGTAATAAGACCAACTGTTTCATTTTCTAAATCAACACCTTCATAAAGTTTTTGAGCCAAACTCATCGTCTTTTTTGCAGGAAATCCAAGCTTGGTAGAAGATTCTTGTTGAAGTGTCGAAGTAATAAAAGGAAACTTACTATTTTTATTCTTCGCTTTCTTTTCGATACTAGAAACTAAATAATTTTCTGAAATAGAGTCTAATACTTTTTTGGCATCCTCTTCACAAGCAAGAGTAATATCTTCATTTTTATATTGATACAAAGTAGCATCAAAATCTTCAAAATGGGCAGTAATAGTCCAATACTCTTCTGGTTGAAAAGCCATAATCTCTCGTTCTCTATCTACAATTAGTTTTAAGGCAACACTTTGAACACGTCCAGCACTCTTAGCACCAATTTTACTTTGAAGTAGTTTGCTAAGTCGAAACCCAATAATACGATCTAGAATACGCCTAGTTTCTTGACTATGCACCAAATTATAATCAATAACAGTAGGATGAGCAATTGCTTCTATTACTTTATCATGAGTAATTTCATTAAACAAAACACGCTTATACTGATCATCTTTAATTCCCAAAGTATCTTTTAAATGCCATGCAATAGCCTCTCCTTCACGATCAGGATCGCTAGCAAGATAAATGGTATCACTATCTTTTACATCCTTTTTAAGCTCACTAATAAGCTTCTTCTGTCTAGCAATAGGAACATAGTTCGGTTGAAACCCATTTTCTAAATCTACTCCTAATCCATATTTACCACTAGTCGCTAAATCACGAATATGTCCCTTACTAGAGACTACTTTATAATTACTTCCTAAATACTTTTCTATTGTCTTACTTTTGCTAGGACTCTCGACAATTACTAAATTCTTCATGCACTTCTTCCTTTCCTTTTCTATTTATAATGTCATTTTATATTTATGTCAAGTTCTATATTATTATAATAAATAAAATAAAAATTACGATGATTATTTTTGTTTTAATAAATAATTTTTAACAGGAGCATAACTTTTCCTATGTTCTTTAATAATTCCATATTGAGAAATCGCCTCTAAATGTTTTTTAGTGGGATAACCTTTATTATGAATAAAATCATACATAGGATATTTTTGATCTAGTTCCATCATCATTCTATCTCTTGTTACCTTAGCAATCACACTAGCAGCAGAAATACTAATACTTTTTAAATCTCCTTTGATAATAGAGGTGGTAGGAATAGAAATATCAAGAGGCATAGCATCAATTAAAACATATTCTGGCCTAACAGTACAAGAAGAAATAGCTTCATACATCGCTTCTTTTGTTGCCTCATAAATATTAACCTCATCTATACGCTTCTCAGAAATAATTCCAATTCCAATTCCAAGAGCTTGCTTTTTTATCTCATCGTAAAAAAATTCTCGTTTTCTTTCACTTAGTTTTTTAGAGTCTGTAAGTCCTTCTAAAGAAAAGGTATCAGGCAAAATAACACATGCAGCGACTACTGGCCCCACAAGTGGTCCTCGCCCTACTTCATCAACCCCTGCTATCAAGGTAATCCCTTGCTCCCTAAGCTCACGTTCATATTTATAATTATCTATCATATTAACCACCCACTATTAATTTATCTGAGAAACCTTTTCTAAGATCTTTTCGACACCCAAATTATCATTAGAAGTAGTAACTTCTTGTGAAACTTCCTTCACCTCAGAACAAGAATTTGCAACAGCCACTCCATAGCCTGCACGCTTTACCATCCGAATATCATTATAACCATACCCAATTGCAACCACATCTTTCATCTTGACCTTTTCTCGTTTCGCAATAATTCGTAAGGCTTCATATTTATCAACCCCTCTACTAACTACTTCAATAATATAAGCATGAGAAAACACTTGTAAATTAAAATTAACCTCTAACTTTAACTTTTTCATCATTTTTAAAGCTTCACGTGCCCTCTCTTCACTAGTAAAATGTAATTCTATTTTATAAATATGATTCTTATTTTTAGATAAAAACTGATTAAAATCTTTAATTTCACTTTTCATAACTTTATCTTTTTTCTCTTGATAAATAGTAGATACATATAAATGCCAACAATCTGGTGTACAAAAATACAAAATAGAAAATGACTCAAAAGTCTGTTTAATATTACGAACTACTTGTTTTGGAATAGGCATTTTATAAATGACTTTTTCTGCTGTATTATCATAAATATAGGCACCATTACATCCAACAACATAATCTAAAAAATTAAAATCTTGATTATAAGCTAAAATAGAAGTAGGAACTCTCCCACTTGTAATTACAAATCGATGTCCAAGACTTCTACAAGCATCAATTGCTAAAACCGTAGTCATTGGAATTGCTTCTTCAGAATCAATAAGCGCTCCATCAAAACTAGTAGCAATGATTCTTTTATTTTGTACTACTTCTTTTCCCATAAAAGCATCCTCCAATTTTTAATGTTACTTTTGTAGTATATCATAGATTTGAAAACAAAAGAATAAAATTTCTTCTAAATGGAAGAAGAAATTTTTATTCGACACCTCTTTTTATAAAGCTATCATAAAAAGCATACATAATAGCAAGAATTCCAGATAATAAGACGGAACAGAAAAAAGTTGGCCAAAATAAGTCTGTCATAACGACTCTATTTGCAAATAATATAGAAATAAAGTAATAAGCAGAAAGTGCAAATAAGTAACTCATATAAATCCATCTTGCTTTCAAAATAGTATTAACAAGTAAATAATAATAGATAATAAGATTAAGCAATTGACTAATAACATAAGCAAACAACTGTCCAAAAATAATATAAAAATCTAATACTTTAGCGTTTAAATATTGAGAAAACCAGATAAATATCATCATAAATATACTAGATAAAACTATAGCCATAATTGCTTTTTTAAAATCAAATTTTTTTGTAATAACATTAGTAATAAAATAAACAGTAGAAAACAAAATAACAGCATAACTAAGTGTAACATCTCCCAGCTCAATAGTAAATCTACTCATAACATGAAGACAAATTAAAACGGTAGATAATAAGAATAGATAAACAGGGAAATGCTCATGAGTCTCTTTCTCATAAACTTTTTCATGGACTACTTCTTTCTTGGGTATTGTAATCTTTTCCTCAACCACAATTGGTTTTACAGTCTGTTTCGTAATTACCTTTTTAGTAGTATTAGTTTTAACTACTTTTGTCTCTTTTTTTTCTATTTTTTGATTCTTATTCTTAGATGATGAATGGTTTACATTAGTCTTTTTCTTTTGTCCCTGCTGATTACTTACTTGCTTAGAACCTTTCTTCTTTTTCTGATTTGTTTTCTCTATTTTACTATTTTTTTCTTTACCACTTGCCATATAACATCCCTCCCTATTCTATATTTAATATATCATAAATTGAAAATATTGGAAAGAAAAAGAACAAATTTTTATGAATCTGTTCTCTCATTACTATAAACTATTTTTTAAATTTTCTATTTTCTCAATAGATAATCCTGTACATTCAGAAATGAAACTAAGTTCTAGATTCTTTTCTAGCATCTTCAAAGTCATTTCTATTGTCTTTTTCTTTTCTCCCTCCTTTATTCCTTCCTTTATTCCTTCCTTTATCCCTTCCTTTATTCCTTCCTCTTTTCCTTCTTTTAACCCTTCTTCCCTTGCTTTTTTCCTTTCATACTTATTTTGTAAGTAATTGGTAATTTTCCTATCCTCTTCGGCATCATACCATCCTATGGTATTAATATCAAATGATAAATCCTCAATTCTTTTCCCTGCTTCCATCATATCTTTATCCCCTTCACTAATTTCTTTAATCTCTCCCTTTGTATCTAGTACTAGTAGTAATAATTCTTTTTCTAGTTTGGTGAGATTTCCTCTTTCTTCCTTATTATAATATTTTTCGCAAATTTTCGCTAGGTTAATATGATATTTGACATAATTTTCCACTTCTACAATATGAC
>CAMNSB010000048.1 GCA_946554325.1 uncultured Mycoplasmatota bacterium | reverse complement strand
TTTATAATGGTTGGAGAGATTTATCTATTTTAAAAGTGTTTAAGTTCCGTGTTTAAGTTCCGAAAAGTTATATAGCCGTATAACGGGAGAAGCATATAATGAAAATTTAATATTAAAAAATACAGATATTAGAAATGGAAGTGAGTTAGTTTTATATTAATGTAAAATAATGTAAAAAGATGTAAAATCACTTTCCTTTTCCAAAAAAGTGGGATATAGTTAAAATGTAAGAAAAATAAAGGAGGTGCCCCATGGCAGGTACATACAGTGATAACTTAGAGTTTAACTCAGAACAATTAATGGCTCAAATCAAAATATTAGAAAGTGTTCGTGATATGATGACATCATCAAAAGCAAAATATGTAGATTATATTGCAACACAACTAACACCAAACTGGACCACAGAAGCAGGTAAAAAAACAGTTGATGAGTTAATTAATTTTGCAGAAACAGATATTCAAAGTTTCATAGCATATTTAGATGAGAGAATTTCAAATTTAACAGTTGCACAACAAAGAACAGTACAAATTGATCAAGCATAAAAGGAGGAAAGAAAATGGATAATAGAAATGTATCAACAATAGGAATAGGAGAGGGAATAGATTATCTTGAAAAAGAGTTTATTGCCAAATTAGATGAAAATGTAGATGAGATTATGAATACTTATGGAAGCTTAGAATCTCAAGGAATATTAAGTAGTGCAAATATTAACAATATTACAGAAGGAATCAAATCAAGAGTGAATATGTTACAAACAAACTTTGATAGCCTAGCACAAAACTTAAAGAATGGAATGTTCCAATCATCTGATGAGATTACTGCACATCGTTCAGAAATTGAAAATCAAATGAATCAAGGAGCATAAAAATAATACCAAAAGTATTATTTTTTTCGAAAAGGAGGAATTTAGATGAACTATCAATATGCTTCAAAAGAAGAAGTATATTCAGCCAAAAAAAAAGTAGATTCAATAATAGAAACATGGGAAGAGACTATTCCAAAAGAGTTTGATTTATCTAGTATATATGAGGCTCAAAGAAACTGGCAAACAGATAACGGAAGAGCCAGTCTTCAAAATTTAAAAGAACTCTTACTGCAGTTTAATGTTAAGCTAAAGCATTCATTCGATATTGAAGCTGAAAAGAAAACCGAGGTAAGAATAGAGGAAGGCCTTGTTCTAAAGTAGTAAAGGAGAGTCTAATTATGGGAAAACAAGTAAATGTACAAGCAATATATAATTTAGTGGAAGATATAAACAAACAAATAGAATATAGAGACGAAGAAATATCGGCAATGTATGATAAAGTACATGAATTAAATAATGCAAGGAATGCGCTATTTGAATTTAATAACGACCTCGTCACTGGAAGTAGAAGAAAAAATGTTCTGAAAGGGCGGGAATATGTTGATCAATGGCGCATAAATGGCATAATACCAGGATATGGCCTTGATTTTTTTAAAACATCTAACAATACTATAGATGAATTAAGAGATCTGTTAGATGAAATTAAAGATCAAATTTATAGGATAGAAAAAAGTGCCGATGAAATTGTCCAGCATACAAAAGCTATGGAAAAAGAATTAGGAGAAGGTGTAGACAAAAAAGTCCCAACGAGTACAAATGCCTTTGATATTTTAAGTAAATCAATTTCATATAGTGCTGATGAAGCACAAAAAGGAAAAAAAATAGACTCATCAGAAATAATGGATAAATACTGGAAAGATGCAAAACTTTCATTTAAAAAACAAGAAAATGGAACATATGCAGTTGTCAAAAAAGATGAAAATGGAGCCCCTGTTATAATGGGATATACGACTGGAGCAGCAGCAACAGCTTACCTTAATGAAATGAATAAAAATAAAAAAAGTTCAGATACAAAAGTATATACAGTATCAGCAGAAGAACAGGCAAAAAGTGCTCAAGCAGTAGGAAAAGGACCAAAATCACAACCAAGTAAAATAGCAAATAAAACGTCAGAGGAAAATGGGGCAGACTCAGCAAACATAGATAATGATGCTTCTAAACTAATGAAAGATATAGCAGAAAAAAATGGAATAAAACCAAATTTGGATAATGATGCCTCTAAGCAAATGAAAAATATAGCGAAAAAAAACGGGATAAAGCCCAATGCAGAGAATGATGCCTCTAAGTTAATGAAGGATGTAAAAAGTAAAGTGGCATCACAACAAAGAAGTACAGGGCCAAGTCCACAAGCTACTGGACCTTCCCCAACAAATAATACAGAGTCACAACAAAGAAGTACAGGACCAAGTCCACAAGCTACTGGACCTTCCCCAACAAATAATACAGAGTCACAAGTAAAAGATGCATCTACATTAATGAGTGACATTGCCAAAGAAAAAGGGATTACCCCTAAAAATGATAATTACTTCGAAAAATTTAAAAAATAGAACATAACTACTGACAATAAAGATCAGTAGTTTTATTATAAGAGTTATCATATTTTAAATAAAAAATAATTCAGTAAAGAAGATATTAATTAAGCTAACAAATGGGGCTAATAAATGATTTTGGTATAGGTCAAAATAAAAAACTACCAGCTAAAACTGGCAGAAATCTACTCCTAATATTTATCAACAGTTTAGATACTTTCTTATTTACTTTGCGACTTAGTACTAATGTTTTCTAAAGTAAAATCTACATTATCAGAAACAAAGTCTCGAGAGACTGCTTTGGGATGTGTAATAAAGTCATCCTTTTGGATTAAATCCTCTGCTAAGTTAGAATTTACTTGTACCAAAGCATCAACAGAAGTGCCCATTTTTACGGCCATACCTTCAATAGTATCATATCCACCAATCCGATATAAATAATCCTCCTTAGGATTTTCTTTTACTTCATAAGCAGTCCGGACAAGTCCTACTAAAATACCATCGCTAATTTTTTCTGCTTGTACATCATCAAGATGCGTACCCAGTGCAATTGCTACAAAGCTAGAACCATTTCCTAACATATTCTCCGTTGCAGTAGGTACACGACTAGTAATACCCATTTCGTGATTTACTTCCGAAACACCAGGTCGAATTCCATCAATCTTACAACCACTCTCTTTAAAGCCTGCTTGCATAGCAAGTGCTAAAATATCGCTATGATTATTCTTCTCATTATCATACTGACCCAAAAGAACAGAACTATCACTATCATAAATAAGTCCAGCCATAGTAATAATAGTGGAGTGATCTTGCTCTAAAATAGGATCCATACTCTCTGCTACCTCAAAGGAAATACCATGACCCTTAAGTTTTTGAACGGTTTCATCAAAAATTTCTGTTCGACACTGATTATTACATAAAATAATATTTAATGCATTAATATCATCAATTGAAACATGATGATCAGAAATCGTATTATCAATAGAAATAGTCACATGTTCTTGAGCTTTATCCTCTCCAAAAGAACAACCTACCAAAGCAAGAGAAACTCCCATCGCTACAGCACACTTTTGCCCTTTTTTGAATAATTTCATCAAATTTTGATTTTGTAATTCTAGTTTACCAATTTGCATATCTTCACCTCTATTATAAAGTAAGTATAACTTACTTTTTGAAAATGTCAAAGGACTTTACATGGAAATTAGCAAATAAATGACAACCTCCTTTGAATATGATATGATAATAAAAATAGGAGGTTAGCATGAAAAGAAAAAGAATAAAGGGACAAGGAGAACAATCAAAAGTACCAAATAAAAAAAGAAAAATCGCCTTAATCATTAGTATGATTTTAGTACTATTAGGAAGTATAATATTTTGCTATATTTATTTAGGACCAGAAAAAAAGATAAAACAATCAAAGAAAAATATAATCAAAAAAGAAGAAAAAAACTTAAAAATTGTAGATTTAAAAAACAATACACGACCTATTGCGGTTATGATTGATAATAACACAGGAAGAAACAATAATAATGCTCATGCAGGTCTAGACAAGGCCTATATTACTTATGAGATAATAGTAGAAGGAGGACTAACTAGAATAATGGCTCTCTTTAAAGACAAAGAAGTAGACTTAATTGGTCCAGTTCGCAGTAGTCGTCATTATTTCCTAGATTATGCCCTAGAAAGTGATGCTATTTATGCACACTTTGGTTATAGTCCAAAAGCAGGTAGTGACATGAAAAGTTTCGGAGTAAATAACCTAGATGGTATGCATGTATCAAAACCTTATTGGAGAGATAATAAATTAGTCGCCCCACATAACGTTTTTACAACAACAGAAAAATTGTATCAATCTTCACAAGAAAAAGAGTATCGAAAAGAAAGTAGCTCCTGGCTTCTTTTAAACTATAGTTTTGAAGAAATAAACTTACAAAATACAAAAAACGAAGAAGATGAGGTATTACCAGCCAACAGCATAAATATTCGCTACTCAAATGCCCAAACAAGGTCTTATCAATATAATGAAGATCAAAAAACATATTTCAGATTCATGAATAACGCCCCACACAATGATAAAGTAACAGGCCAACAACTAAGTTACAAAAATATCATCATCATGCAAGTAGAAAATAGTAGCCTAGATAATGAAGGAAGACAAGATTTAAAAACGACAGGAACAGGAGAGGGATATTATATAACAAATGGTTATGCAATACCAATAAACTGGGAAAAATCATCAAGAGATAGTAAGACAATCTATCAAGATAAAAGTGGTAAAAAAATAAAAATCAATGATGGGAATACTTTCATTCAAATAATACCAATCATCTATAACCCAGAAATATCATAAGAGGAGGAAAAAGTAAGTATGAAAATAGGAATTTTAGGAACAGGTTCATATGGTCTTGCAATCGCAAAAGTATTAAAAAGAAATAATAATAATATAACTATGTGGACTAAGTTTGCAAGTGAAAGAGATTTATTATTAGAAAAAAGAAGTAATGAGGCTCTACTTCCAGGAATTCTGTTGGAAAAAGAAATAGAACTAACTTGTAATATGGAAGAAGTAATGACAGAAAAAGAAATGATAGTAATAGCACTTCCGATAGAGTTTTTAGAAGATATAGTAAAAGTAATGAAAGAAAATATCAAAGAAAGTCAGGTAATATGTTTAACAACAAAGGGAATTGAAAAAGAACAAGGACGATTCGCAAGACAAATTATAGAAAAATATATGCCCCTAAACCCTAGTGTAGTACTAAGTGGTCCTACTTTTGCAATGGATTTAGCCAAAGATACAGTATGCGAATTAACCTCTGCAAGCAATGATGAAAAAGCAAGTAAGATAGTAAAAGATGCATTTAGGGGTCCACATTTATCGATAGAAGAAAGTAAAGATGTAATAGGCGTAGAAGTATGTGGTGCCTTAAAGAATATAATGGCAATAGCATCAGGCATAATAAGTGGCCTAGGACAAAGTGACTCTACCAAAGCTTTTTTTGAAAAAGAAGCTCTTCTAGAGATGAAAAGCTTAATAAAAGAACTAGGAGGAAACCCTGAAACCATATTAACATCCGCTGGAGTTGGAGATTTACTTTTAACTTGTAATAGCAAAAAAAGTAGAAATTATACCTATGGGATAAAAGTAGGAAAAAAAGATAAAGATATCAAAGAATATTTACAAAATACAACAGTAGAAGGAGCTTATACCCTACACTCCATCAAAGTATTATTAGAAAAAAAAGGGTTGCATTTTCCCTTAATAGAAATAATTTATAACATTTGCATAAAAGGAGAAGACCCAAAAAAGTTATTAACAATACTTGTGAAAAAATGAAATTCCACCGTTTTTATCACTTTTACTGATAAAAAATTTACTTTTGACAAAGAAAATAGTATAATATCTCTCATCAAAAAAGAGGGAAGATTATGAGAAGAATAAGAGAAGAAGAATATAGAAAAGCTTATGAAATATGGGAACAAACACATAAAGAAGATTCCATTAAAATAACAACAACAGTAACCCTGGAAAATGGTGCAGTAATTCGCTTAGGAAAACGCATAAATAATATGAAATTATCCAAAGAAAAACTAACGCCAGATCAAAAAAAGTATTGGGAAGAAAAAGGAGTATTCGAAAGAAAACGCCAACGAGCAACAGAAGAAGAATATAGAGAAGCGTATAGAATTTGGAAAGAAGAACATCCAACGAAAACCCATATAAGAAGAGATGAAAAAGTAACAATAGAATCAGGAAAAGTAGTTCATATCGGACAGAGAGTATGCAATATGAAAGCTCTACCAGAAAAAATGTCAGAAGAACAAAAAGAATACTGGAATTCCCAAGGAGTCTTAGAAAGGTGTTTGCCAACAGAAAAAGAATATGAAGAAGCATATAAAATCTGGAAAAAATCTCATCCTGAAGCAGTCTATATGAAAAAATGTGAGAAAGTAACAATAAAATCGGGAAAAGTAATCAATATCGGAGCAAGAATAGATAATATTTCTTCTCATCCAGAAAGACTATCCAAAGATCAAAGAAAGTACTGGACCAAAAAAGGCGTAATAGAGTCACCAAAAGAACAATCTATTTATAACTTCCATCAAGAAGAAAGTCTAGAAACTATATGGAATGAATATTTACTTCGCTTACATGGTGATGAGAATAAAGCATACTGGATTGTAAAATGTCTAAAAGAAACTAGAAAAAAAGAAGTATCAGTAGAAAATCTAGCACTAATATTCGATAAAACAGAAGAGGAACTAATAAAATTTTGTCTCTTCAAGGATCAAAATGATTTACATAAAAATTTGCTCTCAATAGCAAGACTACATATGTTTTGTCCAAATGATACACTAGAACAGTTAAAAAATCGTATTCTTCTTACCAAAAGAAACAAAAGACCTAGTAATTGGATTTATGCTTATTATGGCAATCATATAGAAAGTATTTTAAAATGGATAGGATTAGACGAGAAAAAGATACTAAAACAAATGAGTGAAGAAATAATTCCCTTAGAAGAAGCAGTTTGTGATGCTATTTTTAAAAGTACAGAAAAGTTAAGTAAATATGAATGGATAGAAGTGCCACTACAATTTCTAAAAGATAAAATGAATTCACAAAATAATACTTATCAAGTAGAAAAAAGTCTTTTTTCATTCGTGAAAAAATATCACTTGAACAAAGAAGAAGGCATCCTACTTCAAAAATGTTTATTAAAGTATTTATCGACAATAAATGAATACTATAAAACAGATGTAGGATTAGAAAGAAGAATGAAAGAAAAAATAGAAAAAATAAGGAAGTATCACTTATCCTCAGATGATATAGAAGAAAGCTTCTTTATACCACTAGAGATAAAAAGACAAGAAGGAAATGGGCAGCAAATATATGATAGAAAAGAATTATTAAGACAATATACGATTGATTGGAATTATTATAAAAATGAAGAAAAAAAACAGGTAATAGTAAATGAAAATATGACAGAAAGGGAAGTAAGGCAAATAAATAGAAAAAGAAAAATAATAGATAAAACAATAGAAGTGGGAAAAACTTTAGTAAAAAAATAAGCATTCTGCTTTTACTATAAATAGAATAAATGAACATAATCTAGTAAAACTTTTAAATTTGTAGTAATATATATAATAAGAAAGGAGCATAGAATGTTAGAACTAAAAAACATAAAAAAGACATATCATACAGGAAACTTTTCCCAAAATGCTTTAAAAAGTTTCAGTTTAAAATTTAGAAAAAATGAGTTTGTAGCAATATTAGGACCTAGTGGTAGTGGAAAGACAACACTTTTAAATATTATTGGTGGCCTAGATCGTTATGATAGTGGAGACTTAATCATCAATGAAAAATCAACCAAAAAGTTTAAAGAGACAGAATGGGATGCCTATCGTAATAATTGTGTAGGTTTTATTTTTCAAAACTATAATTTAATTAGTCATATCTCAGTACTAGAAAATGTAGAAATGGGAATGACTTTAAGTGGTGTATCCAAAAAGAAGAAAAGAAAGCAGGCTAAAGAACTATTAAAAAGAGTAGGTCTAGAAAAACATATCGATAAAAAGCCAAATCAGCTATCTGGTGGACAAATGCAACGAGTAGCAATAGCAAGAGCATTGGCAAATGACCCTGATATTATCCTAGCGGATGAGCCAACGGGAGCCTTAGATAGTAAAATTAGTAAACAAATTATGGAGTTAATTGCTGATATTGCAAAAGACAAATTGGTAATTATGGTAACACATAATCAATGCCTAGCAGAGGAGTATGCCACAAGAATTGTAAAAATGCAAGATGGAGAAATTCTAGAAGATAATAATCAAACCAAAAAAGAAGAAAAAGAAGAAAAGAAATTCAAAATCAAAAAAACAGCAATGAATTTTCTAACAGCACTCAACCTATCTTTTAATAATATTAAAACAAAAAAAGGAAGAACAGCCTTAACATCATTTGCCGCAAGTATTGGTATTATAGGAATAGCCTTAATACTAGCCCTGTCAAATGGTTTTAAAATAGAAATTGATAATTTCGAAAAAGATTCTTTATCAGACGCTCCCATTATCATATCAGAGCAAGCAATGTCAATGGATGAAGAGACAATGATGAAAATGAGTGGATTAGATAAAGACAAAGAAAAATACCCAACTGAAAAAAAAGTGTATGTAGAAGAAAATGTAATGGAAAAAGTAACACATACCAATAATCTAACAGAGGATTACATCAATTATTTAAAAGGACTAGATAAAAAGTATTTATCAGGAATATCTTATCAGAAAATGACTTCACTAAATTTAATTAGTAAAAGTGATGAAAAAGGTTATGAACTAGTAGATACCAAAAATATGAATATGCCATGGACCTTATTACCAACAAATCCTAATAAAGGACAAAAAGGAATCATTGAAAATAATTATGATGTCTTAGCAGGAAAAATAGATAATGAAACACCAGGTTTAATTTTACTAGTGAATAATAGAAACCAAATATATGAGTCAACGCTAAAACAATTAGGTTTAGAGGGGAAAAAAGTAAAATTTGATGATATCCTGAAAAAAGAATTAAAACTGGTTTTAAATGATGACTATTATAAAGAGGTAGGAGAATATTTTGTTCCAAATACAAATTTAGAAGAACTATATCATAATGAAAATAGTATTCGGGTAAAAGTGCAAGCAATTATTCGCTGTAAAGAAGAAAAGGAAATGCTATCCAATAGTAGTGGAATCGCTTATACGAATGCCTTAACAGAACTAGCAATAGATAAAAATAAAAACTCAAAAATTGTCTCTGCTCAACAAGAGAACGATTACAATGTTTTAACCCATCAACCTTTAGAAGAAGAGAATAAGGAAAATAGCAAGGAAACGATTTTAGCATATTTAGGTGCTGAAGGTATTCCAAGCATAATCTATATTTATCCAAAAGATTTTGAAAGTAAAGATTATATTACAGATTATCTAGATAAATATAATGATAAAAAGAAAGAAAAAGACAGAGTAGAATATACAGATATGGCAGGAATGATATCTTCGCTTTCTGGAAATATTATGGATGCTATTACTATAGTATTGGTAGCATTCTCATCTATTTCTTTAATAGTCTCATCTATCATGATAGGAATTATTACTTATATTTCTGTATTAGAAAGAACAAAAGAAATCGGAATTTTGAGGGCGCTTGGAGCAAGAAAGAAAGATATTAAGCGTGTATTCATGGCAGAAGCATTCATAGTAGGAGTAGCATCAGGTGTATTAGGTATAATAATAGCTAGACTTCTAATTATTCCAACTAACATAGTGATAGAAAATATGTCTTCTCTACCAAATGTTGCAAAAATGAACCCAATTCATGCCATAATATTAATTATAATTAGTGTGATTCTAACAATGATTAGTGGATATATTCCATCTCGCGTAGCATCCAATAAAGACGCAGTAGAGTCGCTAAGAACAGAATAGGAGTTAAAAATGGAAAAAGTATTAAAAGCATTTTATAAATCATCAATAGTAACCTCTCTCATATTAGGAGTTTTAGGGATTTTACTAATTTTTGAATCAGTAGCAACCATTTTATCAATATCTTATATTATAGGTGGTTGCTTAATAGCAGCTGGTCTTACCGCAATAATTAATTTCTTTCGCAATAAAATAAAAGATAGCTTTAACGAATTAAATGTTGTATACGGAATTGTAACCTCCATCGCTGGTATTTTAATTATCAAAAATCCACATGTAATAGGAAGTTTTATTCCAATTGTAATAGGAATAGGCATTATTATAAATAGTGCTATGAAATTGCAATATGCATTTGAATTAAAAAATATCCACAACCATATGTGGAAAGTAACAATGATTATTTCAATCATTAGCACATTATGTGGATTAATTTTACTGTTCAATCCCTTCGCAGGAGCTGTCATTCTAACAAAGATTGTTGGAGGATTTATCATCATTTATGCCTTGCTAGATATTTTTTCTACTTATACAATAAAGAAAAATGTCGTAGAGATAAAAAATGTGCTAGAAAAAGATGTTATGGAAGCAGAAGTAATAAATGAAAAGGAAAAAAAGAAGAAGAAAGGAAACTAAAAGGTACTAAAAAATGGTTTTGTGGGTTTATGATTTAAAAAAGACAATTGAAGTATGGGGAGATAAAGTCTATCATTTTGTAGATAGAATCACTTCATCCCCAGTATTTCCAGCCATAGCAACCCTTATTTTATTTGTGGTAGCCTGTTGGGGAATTTCCTATTTTTCAAGAAAAAATTAAAAATCAAATTGATGAGAACCCTCATCAATTTTCATTTGAAAATAAGTATAAAGATGTTATAATAAAAGACGGAAGACGAGGTTGAAAAATGAATAATTTACAAATCGGAAAAAGATATCAAATTCATAGCTATAAACATAACCATAAGATACATAGGGCCTGGGACGAAGCAGTTTTATTAGAAATACACGAGGATTATTTGATTTTTGGAAACGAAAAAACAAAAGTAACAGAGTCCAACGGATGTACATGGAGAACAAGAGAACCAGCAGTATTATACTTTTATAAGGATAAATGGTTCAACATCATAGGACAATATAAGAAAACGGGTATTTATTATTATTGTAATATAGCCTCCCCCTTTATTATAGAGGAAGATACCATAAAATATATTGATTATGACTTAGATTTAAGAATATTTCCAGATGGTTCTTTCAAAGTATTAGATCGTGGAGAATATAAATATCATAAAGGAATGATGAATTATTCTGATGATTTAGATAAAATACTTAGAAGTGAATTAACAGCTCTAATAGAATTAGTAAGAAAAAAACAGGACCCTTTCAAACTAGGAACAGTAGAAAAATACTACGAAAAATATAAAAATACTAAAGTAGCAAAAAGATAAATTCAGAGACAATAGAGAGGAAATCTATTGTTTTTCATTGTCCTTTTCGGTAAAAAGAGCAAAAAAGTCCCAAAAACTTAAAAAAATTGAAAATTTATGTATTTTTTTGTTGACATTTAAAACCTTGTTTGTTATATTAAATGGGCACGGAGGAAAAAACGTGTAAATCGAACAATAAAATCAAATGTTTTAGATGTAAAGTGAATATTTTCTAAAATCTTTCATATCTTAGATAGGGGAAGAAAATATAGAAAATGTCGACTGTTAAATTATGTCTAAAACGATGTCAAAAAAAAATAAAAAAATTTCAAAAAAAGTGTTGACATTGACAAAAGCATTTGATATATTGGTAATGCAACTTGTGAAAAACAAAAATGATCTTTGAAAACTAAGTAAAACGTCAATTTTGAGTAGCTAGGAAAAAAAAAGTAAAACAAACGAAAATAAATTTTTATTGAGAGTTTGATCCTGGCTCAGGATGAACGCTGGCGGCATGCCTAAGA
>CAMNSB010000047.1 GCA_946554325.1 uncultured Mycoplasmatota bacterium | reverse complement strand
TATGATTATAAAACTTAATGCACAACAATTGTGCACTTCTTTTTTTAAAATACAATTTAGAAAAATTCAAGAAAAATGTACTTTGAAATATTCAAAATTAGTTCAACATTTGTTATAATATTTATATAAATTTGAACTATTATTTGTGTATTAATAGATAATTTATTTTTTGTTAATCTATTGTATAAATAGCAAGTTTGTATAAATGAATGGAGGAATAAAAATGGAAAATAAAATATGTCAAAGTTGTGGTATGCCTATAACCTCAAAGGAACAATTAGGTAAAAATAAAGATGGAAGTATTAATATAGATTATTGTAAATATTGCTATAAAAATGGTGAGTTTATAGACAAAGTTACAATGGAAGAATATATAGAGATGTGTTCGAATTATGGCTCACAAGCAGGAATGACCAATGAAGAAATGAAAGAACATTGTATGAAATTATTTCCTACTTTAAAAAGATGGAAATGTACTTGTACTGATGAATGTGCTAGTGGCTATAATCCTAATTGTACTTGCAAAAATCCAGAATGTCATTGTAGAGAAAAATAGTCAAATTTAAAAGGAGTAAGAATATGGTAGAGCAAAATATCAAAAAAGAATTTAATTGTGATATAGAAAAGTTATGGAATATTATTACTGACAATAATAATTATGCTTGGAGAAGTGATTTGTCAAAAATGGAAATAATTGATGATAAACATTTTATAGAATATACTAAAAATAATTATCCTACTTATTTTACAATCACTTCAAAAGAGAAATTAAAAGAATATAGATTTGATATAGAAAACACTAACATTAAAGGTAAATGGATAGGAATATTTAAAAAGTTAGATAATGGAAATGTGTTATTGGATTTTACAGAGAGAATAGAAACTAATAATTTCATAATGAAGTTATTAGCAAAACCTTATTTGAAAAGAGAGCAAAAAAGATATATGAAAGATTTAGAAAAAGAATTGAGTAAGTAATTGATAAATTACACTTTGAAAGTGAGGTGTTATTTATGGAGTTTGATAAATTAGAATTTGAAACAACTTTTAAGAATGGTAATATGATTCCAATAGAATATACTGGTTATGGAAAAAATATATCTCCAGAATTTAGAATTAAAAATTTATCAGACAGAGCAAAAAGTTTAGTAATAATATTAGAAGATTTAAGCCATCCAATAAAAAACTTTACTCATTGGATTGCTTGGAATATAAAAGCAAGTTCTATAATTCCAGAGAATATTGGTAATATGGATAATGTTATGCAAGGTATTGCTTATGGCTTCCATAAATATGCAGGAGCAAAACCACCAAAATTTCAAAAACACAATTATAGATATTCAATTTATTCGTTAGATACTTTTTTGCAATTATCATCTAATACTATGAAAAAGAAATTACTAAAAGCAATGAGTGGACACATTTTACAAAAAGGAACTATTACAGGTTACTTTAAAAGATAAATTACAAGAGGTGTTAGGAATGAGCAAATATGAGCCATTATGGAGATATTTAAAAGTAAACAAGAAAGACAGTTATAAATTATCTTATGAAGAAATTAAAAAAATTTTAGGATCTGATATAGACCGTTCCTTTTTGACTTACAAAAAGGAATCTAAAGAATATGGATATGAAGTAGGTAAAATATCAATGAAAGAAAAGACAGTAGTGTTCAATAAGATATAACTAAAAAATTACAATATGAAAGTGAGATGACAATATGAATAATGAAGTGAAAAAAGTTATTGAGAAATTTAAGGAAGTAAAAATTATATTAAAGGATTTTTCTACGAAAGATGAAGCAATAGAATATCTTGTTAATGAAACAAAATTATCAAAAGAAGAATGTTCTGTTGCATATGATATTATTATGAAAATTGAAGATTAAATCACAAGTATTAAACTTATAACTAAATAAAGTTTGAAAGATAGCATACGAAAGGTAGTAGAAAACTATGGCAAATATAGAAAAGTTTTGTGAAAAATATAGCCTAGGAAAAGTAATCGATACTAAAAAAGTATCAGGTGGTTTCATGCACAAGATGTTTAAAGTTACAACTAATAGAGGAATCTATTGTATTAAAGTATTAAATCCAGAAGTAATGGCAAGGAAAAATGCATACAGTAACCTTGCTGTATCAGAATCTATCTCCCATTTAGCAAAAAAAAATGGAATTTCAGTATCTAGTGCTCTCAATATAGATGGTAATTATTTAACACAAGTGGACGATAAGTATTACATGGTATTTGATTTCATAAATGGCAAGACTCTAGAAGATGAAGAAATAACACTAGAACATTGTAAGAAAATTGGACGCATATTAGCTAGTATTCATTTCTTAAATTATCAAGAAATAGGACTAAAACCTACTATTATAAAATATAAAAGATTGTATGATTGGGAAGGTTATAGAAAAAATTCTAATTTTAGCAAAATGCCATATAAAGATACATTCTTAGCGAATTATAGAAAATATAACTCTATACTGAAAAGAGCAAATGAGAGATTCAATGAATCTAATATCAATCAAGCAGTATGCCATTTGGATATGGATCCAAAAAACGTAATGTGGAATAATAATAATCCTATTATTATAGATTGGGAATGTGCAGGAGTTGCTAATCCAGAAAGAGAATTATTAGAAGATGCACTATGCTGGTCTGGATTTTTAAGTAATCATTTTAACGAAGAAAAATTTATAGCAGTGTTTAAAGAGTATTCTAAGTTTAGAGATATTGCTAGTATTGAGTGGTATTCTGTTATATGTGGTAATCTAGTTGGAAGATTCGATTGGTTAAAATACAATCTAGAAAGAAGTCTTGGGATAGTATCTAATGATTCAGAAGAAACAAAACTAGCAGAACAGGAAGTTATGAAAACAATAGATGAAATAAATAGATATTTAGAGCTTATCGGAAAAATGTATGACAGTATTCAAAGACTTATAGTACCAGAAACCAAGAAGTATGATTTAATTATAAAAAAAATAATAGATAATAATAACCTATTAAAAAGAAAATCTTATAATCTAATAACAACAGGTTTTACGAATACAATTTATGAGGTTGAAAATTACATAGTAAGAATCTGTACTGATCTAAACAATGAAGATAGATTCAAAAATGAAATAGAATTTTACCATAAAAATAAGGATAACGATAAAGTTCCTAATTTATATGTAAGTGATATATCTAAGAAAATAGTACCTTACTACTATGAAATAATGGAAAAAGTAAATGGCAAAACACTATATGAAGTATGGTACAAGCTATCAAAAGAAGAAAGAAAAAAAGTAATTTTAAATATAATAGATATTCTTAAAACATTTCATTCAATTCCAGTTAAAGAGTATGATTTCAGTACGTATATTAAAACAAAGATTAGTGAATTATTAAATAAATGCAATATTTCTGATGAACTCTTTGATAGTTTGTTAGTAATGTGTGATACTTATTTTAAAGAAAATAAATTTGGAATAATACATGGAGATTTACATTTCGATAATTTTATGTATGATGATGGTAGGATAAATTTACTTGATTTTGAAAGGTATATGGCTTCACCAATCGATTATGATTTTAGAATATTTTATAGATATGCCGAAACTCCATGGTTATGGGCAAGTGAAAAAACGGATATGCTTACAGTAGAGACTGATTATCAAGATATAATGAAAAACTTTATAGAAAATTATGATGAATTAAGAAACATTCCATATCTGGAAGAAAGATTAGAAGTATATTCAATAATAGATTTGTTAGAACATGATAAAGATACAACTCAGCTAGAAAAAGTAATTGGTAAGATTAAAAAACTAGAAGAAAAGACAAGAAGTTAAATACTCTCTGATGAATTAAAAAAAGTATTGGCATTTATTCACCAACACTATTAATTATAGAACCTAAATCATAAAAACTGCCATTGTTTTTTGTGCTAAAATAGTTCCTGCATTACACGTCTCACCAACGCAAGTAGAAGCCTGGTATAAAGTAGTAATATCTTCTATATTTTTTATTTCCTTATAACTTGATAAATTATTACTTTGTAATCCTTTATATATATCAGCATAATTCAAAGTTCCATCCTCCATCAAAAATATAACAACTAGCATTAACTTTTCTTGTCCAATATTAGATATCATCACATTTCTGATTTCTTTTTGAAATTGATATTTTATGAGTGGATTAGCTAAACTATAACTAGTACCAGTTCTCTTATTATATCCTTCTATATTAATAGAGATAATTCCTGTCTTTTTATCATCAGAATAAAAATAAGCTTGTACTTCATCGATATGATCATATGCCGATATCAAGTAATAACCATTATCATTCTGACAATTGATACATTTTTTATTGTCAATCACTAAATTACTAGACTCCAAACTCTTATCATCTGAATCTCTTTCTTTCGATTTAGAACCTTATTGCTTTTGAGATTCTGCAGTATGACTGCCAAAAATAATTCCTTTATCATAACAAATAAATCCAACAAGCCCAATAATAATTACAACAGATATGACCAGTGCCACAATAATACCCTTATTGTTTTTCATAGTCACTATCCTCCTTAATAATTATACTAATTATACCAATTCTTTTTAAGAATTCCACCATAATAAAAACCCCTAAAATGTCAATAATGTAAAGTGATATAAAGTCTTCTTCTATGGCAAAACAAATAGCAATTGAATGATTAGAAAAAAAGAAGAGTTAAACTTTATATAGTGTTTATTCTGATTCGAAATAAACATAAAAATAGACTATAAAATATTTGAATAAGTATGAAATGATTTTTTTCTTCCATACTAATACTGGTGATAATATGAGTTTATGGGAGAGAAAAGTAAATAAAGAACAACCACTTTTATTGACAAAGGAAAAAGAAGTAGATGTTTTAATTATAGGAGCAGGAATGACGGGACTAACTACAGCCTATTATTTAAGAAAACATCCGTCGATATGTGTTGTAGAATCAGGAAAAATTGGGCATGGTGTCACTCTTAATACAACAGCGAAAGTGACGTATTTACAAGAAAGAATTTATACAAAAATCAATAGTGCTACAAATGAGAAGAAAGCGATAGAATATCTAAAATCACAACGACAAGCAATTTCTAATTTAAAAAAAATAATAGAGGAAGAAAAAATTGATTGTGATTTTAAAAGGACGCCTTCTTATGTATTTGCAAATACAGAAAAAGAAATAGAACCATTAAAAGCAGAATATCATTTTTTAAAAGAACAAAACACTCCCATTAAAGAAGCAACACTACCAGAAAAAATCACGACATATGCTTCTTATTCTGTTGATGATACTTATACCTTTCATCCTCTAAAGTACTTAGAAGGACTGTATCAAATCTTAAAAAAGTGCAAGGTTCCCATTTATGAGAATAGTAAAATCACAAAAATAGAAGAACAAGAAGGAAAATACCTTTGTTATTCTAATCATACTATTATAAAAGCACATCGTGTTATTCTTGCCTGTCATTACCCTTTTTTCTTGGTACCCTTTCTTTTGCCTCTCAAGTCTTCGATTGAAAAATCTTATATTATTGTAAGTCGTGTAGAAAAAGATGGTGGTTATAGCTGTATTTCTTCTGCTAGTCCTACTTATTCCTGCAGATTTTACCATGATAGAAAAAAGAATTACCAAATCTCCTTATCAGAAAGTCATAATACCGCGTTTCAACAAGATGACGATAAACATTTTAACCGTGTAAAAGATATCTTTGGTCTAAAAGAGGAAAATATTGTGGAGGAGTATACCAATGTGGATGTATTAACTCCAGATCATATGCCTTATATTGGAAAGTTAAAACATAATATGTATATTGGAGTAGGGTACAACACTTGGGGAATGACAAATAGTATCCTTGCTGGGAAGATTCTTTCTGATATGATAGAATATAAACAGAATGAGTTTGCTTCACTATTTTATCCATGGAGAAGAAATTTCGTTCAATATGCCAAATTGCCTTATTATTTATTTGGCCAAACAAAGTCATTTATGGGGGCAAAACTGAAAAAGAAAAAGGACTGGTATCCTCATACTCTTACCTTTAAGCGAGTAGATGGAAAAAGTTTAGGAATTTATATAGATGATCAGGAGAATAAGCATATTGTTTATAATATTTGCCCTCATTTAGGGTGTAGCCTATTATTTAATGAACGTGAAAAAACTTGGGATTGCCCTTGTCATAGTTCTAGGTTTACACTAGATGGAGAATGCATAAAGGGTCCTAGTACAAAAGATATTAAATATAAAGGATAATCTTCGTTTGGATGAGTCCTTTTTTCTTTTGTAAAATTATGTTATGATAAGTAAGGAGAAATATGTATGAAAGAGATAGTAGAACCTTTATTAAAGTGGTATCAAAAAAATAAACGAACCCTTCCATGGAGAGAAAAAACAGATTTTTACCATGTATGGATATCAGAAGTAATGCTCCAACAGACTAGAATAGAAGCTGTAATTCCTTATTATAAGAGATTTATCCATGAACTTCCTACTGTTTTTGATTTAGCAAAAGTAGATGATGATAGACTCTTGAAGCTATGGGAAGGACTAGGCTATTATAATAGGGCAAGAAATTTGAAAAAAGCAGCAATTATCATAGTAGAAAAATATCAAGGATTATTTCCAAAAGATATGGACCAGGCACTATTACTTCCTGGAATCGGAGAGTATACAGCAAGTGCTATTTTATCCATATGCTTTTCAAAAAAAGAAGTAACAGTAGATGGAAATGTTTTAAGAGTTTATATGCGTCTTGCTAATTGCTATGATAATATTGATAATTTGAGCATTAAAAAACGCATTCGTTCTTCATTAACAGAAATCATCCCAATAAAATCAGGAGACTTTAATCAAGCTTTCATGGAATTAGGAGAAGTAATATGCCTTCCTAATGGAATACCAAAATGTGATATTTGTCCATTAAGAAATCAGTGCAAGTCAAGGACAGCACACTCATTTTTAGAAATTCCAGTAAGAAAACAAAAAGCGTTAAAGAAAAATCAAAAATATACAGTATTACTACTTGTTTATAATAAGAAAGTAGCTCTTCATAAAAGAGGTGATGTAGGACCTTTAAAAAATTTATGGGAGTTTCCAAATCTTGCTAATAAATATAGCAAGGAAGAAGTTTTACAATATTTATCGGACTGTTCTATGAAGGTAGAAAAAATAGAGAAAGGTGTTTCGCATACACATATTTTTACTCACTTAAAGTGGGAAATGGAAAGTTTTATCGTAACAGTTACAGAAGAAAATACCCTTTATGTATGGGAAGACCTAGAAAATATTATAAAAAATTATGCACTTCCCAGTGCTTTTCAGCCATTCTTAAATGACTTATCAAAGAATAGGAGAATATGAAATTAGTTTTTTAAAACACCACTAGATTTCGCACTTGTTTAAAAAAGATTCCAGATGGTATACAAATCAAAAGTTTTATCGTAGAATAGGAATAGGTGATAGAAATGAAAAAATTTTTAATAGAAAATAAAAAATCTCTCCTAATTTTTTTTAGCAGCATTATCATTGCATTTCTACTTGCTGGTGGAATTCTTTATATGAATCATAAAAAAGAATTAGAAAAAACGAAAACAGAATTAAAGGAACAGAAAGAAAAAAGGAAAGAAGAAAAAGAAAAAAAGAAGCAACAAGAAAAGACAAAACCAAAACAAGTAGAAGAACAAGAAATGATAGATGGAGAAAATAAGGAGAATCAAAATAAAAACTCAATTGATTCCTCTAATCTAAATAAAGATAGTAATAGCAGTGTAGAACAAATACCTAAAACAGAAAACGATGTCATTGCCTATTTTGAAGAACAAGAGCGATATGCTTCAGGTAATGAGCAAGACGCATCCCTCAGAGAAAGCTTAAAAAATGGAGTAAGTACCATCTATCAATTTTTATTTCAAGGAGGAACTATTCATGGGAAGACTTTTAATGAACTAAGTAGTAGTGCTAAACTAAAAGTACTAAAAATAGCTCTTTCCATTGATTCCAAAATTGATTCCCACTTTCCGAATTATAAACAGACCATCAAACAAAAAGCAAGCAGTTTTAAATCAAAAATTATTATTACTTATTTAGAAACAACGAATAAGATTTGTAATAATTATGAAAGTGTCTGTACACAAGCACGGGAGGATTTTAAGAAAATGAAAGAGAGTTTTAAAATATCATTTTCGCTAATAGCAGGGCTTGCCAAAGAAGGGGGAGTCGCTATCAAAGAGTGGTATTTAAGCACAAAATAAAAGAGCAAATTGCTCTTTATTTTAATATGATTTACCCCAAATTACCATATGCTTTGCTTCTTTTCCACAATAGATACATTTATCAGACAACTTCTCACTATCGAAAGGAATACATCTCGAACCAGCTCCACCAGTTTCGTACTTAATTTCTCCTTCACAAACTTCATCTCCACACCACATGGCTTTAATAAATCCGTGATTGTTATTAAACTTTTCTACCATTTCTTCCATTGTAGTAGCACTATCAATATGTGAATCTAAGAACTCTTTTGCATGACTATACATGTCTTTTTGAATTGTTTCCAATATTTCTGGAAGACGTGTTACTAATTCTTCCATTTTGATATTCATTTTTTCGTGGGTATCACGACGTACCACTACTACTTCTTTAGATTCAATATCTTTTGGTCCAAGTTCAATACGGACTGGGATTCCTAGTACTTCTTGTTCAGCAAATTTATAACCTGGTGTTTTATCACTATCATCCATTTTTACTCGAACGCCCGCCTTCTTTAATGATTGATAAACTTCATTTGCTTTTTCTAAAACACCATTTTTATGTTGAGCAATGGGTATAATCATCACTTGTGTTGGGGCAATACGCGGTGGTAAAACAAGACCAGAGTCATCACCATGTACCATAATAAGTGCCCCAATAATACGCGTAGATAGCCCCCAAGAAGTCTCATATGCTGAATGTAATTGATTATTTTTATCTAAATATTTAATATCAAAAGCATCAGCAAAATCATGTCCAAAATAGTGACTAGTTCCAGATTGCAATGCCTTTCCATCTTTCATCATAGACTCGATTGTATAGGTTTCTTCCGCACCAGCAAACTTTTCACTTTCAGTTTTTCTTCCTTTAATAAGTGGAATTGCTAAATCTTTTGTAACAAAGTCATAATAAACATCTAACATCATCTGTGTGCGTTCACGTGCTTCTTTCGCTGTTGCATGCAATGTATGCCCTTCTTGCCATAAGAACTCACGAGAACGTAAGAATGGCCTAGTTGTTTTTTCCCACCGTAAAACAGAGTTCCATTGATTCCATACTTTTGGTAAATCTCGATAAGACTTAACGGACTTTTGCCAATAATCGCAGAACAAAGTCTCAGAAGTAGGACGAATACAAAATCTTTCTTCCAATCTCTCAATTCCACCATGTGTAACCCAAGCAACCTCAGGAGCAAATCCCTCAATATGATCTCCTTCTTTTTCCATTAGACTTTCAGGGATTAAAACAGGTAAGTATACATTTTCTACCCCAGTATCTTTAAATCTTTGATCTAAGTCTTTTTGGATGTTTTCCCAAAGAGCATAACCATTCGGCAAATAGTTTAAGCATCCCTTAACACTAGAATAATCACAAAGTTTAGCTTCCTTAACAACATCAGTATACCATTTAGCAAAGTCATCACTTTGTGATGTGATCGCTTTCACATATTTCTCATTCTTCATTATATTTTCTCCTCCTCAAATTGCTATATGCTAGTATTTTATCACAAATGGAGATATCTCGCAATAAATAAAACTTGCGAAATTGCTTGAAAAAAAATAAAAAATATGATATTATAGGCACTCGTGAGGAGGATAAAGTATGGATAGTATGCAAAAACAACGTTTGTATCAAAAACAACTTAGAAATCTATATACACAAGTTTCTAATAATAGAAATAGTAGAACACAAAAAGAGGACACAACAAAAGAAGAATTAACAGCACTAAATATCAAAGCAAGTTTACCCGAAAATATGCCAAAAGAATTATTAAAACGTTCTAATGTAATAAAAAAAATAGTAAATGATTCTATAGAAAAGGCAGAAACGGAAAAAGAGCAAGAAAACACTATAGCAGAAAAGAGTCTAGAAGAGCCAAAAGTAGAGCCAATGAAATGGGAAAAAGTAGAAACGTTTACAGAAGAAGAGGCAAAAACAGAAAAGAAAATAGAAGAAGAAAATGAAGATAGAAAAATATTAGAAGAAAAACTGAGAAATGCAATCCTACAAAGTGAATATCTTGAAAATCAAATGGAAGAACCAGAAAAAAGTCTATTTACTGCAAAATCAGGCGAAGAAACTTTTCAAGATGGTATCAAAGAAAAAGAAGTAGGAAATCAATTTCTAAAGACTAAAACGATAGAAGAAATGGAACAAGAAAGAATGAATGAATTGCAAGATGTTATAGAGCAAAAATTTCCAAACAGTAAAAAGCCCAAAACTTTTAAAGAAGCAATGGAAATAGAAATGGCAAAATATGAAAACTTACAGTTCCAAGAAGAAACTAAAGTGGAACAATCATTAAAAGTAGAAAGAAAAGGCAAAAAAGAACCACTTTTCCAAAGAATAAAACAAAAAGCAAAGGCATTCACTCACACAATAACAAATAGAAAAAAGGAATCAACCAAAGAAGAAATACCAAAAAAATCATCTTTTTTCCAAAAAGCAAAACAAAAAGTGACCTCATTGATTCATTCTGTAAAACTAAAACCTAAAATCTCCACTAGGCTAAAAGCAGCAATTGCCGCAATATTTATTTTAGTAACAGGTACCATAGTGCATTTCGCAAACAAGAATGAAGGAGACAAAGATTTCCATCAAGCAAATAAATCAATAACTCAAGCTTTTGATAAAGATATGAGTGCAGATTTAGAAAAGACTTTATCATTAGGACAATTGGCTAAAATGGATATAAAAGAGAATGTTTATACAATTGATAATACCAAAACACAAAAAGAATCCGAACAAAAAAACAAGGTAGAAACGAAGTCCGAAGATAAAATGAAAGCTACAGTTGAAGTAGAAACCGAAAAAGATAATCTATCTGAGAGTGAAGAAGATAAACTTTTACTAGGAAAATCAATTAAGTTAAATGAAGATATTAATGTCTATATGACAGAGCAAGATGCTTATATGGAAGAAAATGGACTATCTAGTTATTATTCCAATGAAGATGAAAGAGTAATTATTGGTGTTCTTATTTCAGATGGAACTAGTATGATGCGAATTTGTGCAGACAAAGAAGATGCTAATAAAGTAATTAATACAGCATTAGAAAACGATGGAGAAGTGCTTAGCATTCTAACAGCCAATAAAGCTTACGTTCTATCGGATTATGATGGTACCAAAAAATTATCAGCAGAAGATATTAATGCGAGTGCAGAGGGATGGTACAATGCACATGATGTTACCAAAGAAAATGTAAAAACACTTCGTAAATAAAATCGAAGTAAGTATATATATGTAGAAATGACAAGTATATTTTGTCATTTTTTTATGTTTTTTTGTACTTTTCTATAATAATAAAATAGGAGGAAAACGTAATGCAAGAAATTAAAATATTAAAAAAGGAATTTAAGAAAATTAAGAAGAAAGGATGGATAAGAAGTGTAGGAGAGGGAAAAGGGAGTATTGGTCTTACATTTGAAAGACTCCTGGGTCATGAAAAAGAAAATTTTGAACTTCCTGATTATCTAGGAATTGAATTAAAGACCCATAAAAAGAATAGTCAATCTTATACAACACTGTTTAATGCAACTCCCGATGGTAGATACTTATTTGAAATCAAAAGATTACAACAAATGTATGGATATCCTGATAGAATATTAAAATATTGCAAAGTATTGCAAGGAGAAGTAAATGCTATAGAGCAAAAGAAAATAGGACTTTGGTATTCTTATAAGTTAGAAATAGATTATTGTGAAGAAAAAGTATATTTATGCATTTATAGAAACTCACAATTAATTGATAAAGAAACCTTTTGGACTTTTGATTTGTTAAAAGAAAAATTGGAAAGAAAGCTTTCAGTTTTAGCATTTATTGATGCAGAAGAAAAAGAAATAAAAGGAGAAACTTATTTTCGGTATCTATCGCTTAGAATATATCATTTAAGGGATTTTAAAGCTTTCTTAAAAGCATTAGAAAAAGGGAAAATTATTGTTCATTTTACAATTGGTATTTTTCGTAAAGGGGTAAAAAAAGGACAAACTCATGATCATGGAACTGCTTTTCGAATACAGAAAAAAGATTTAAAAAAGTTATTTTATTGACTTTAATCATTAGTATTTATAGCTCAAAAGATAAAAGCAAGAAAAAATTATTATAATCCATTATTTGAATTAGTTAAATAAAAGACTTCTTCCTTTGTTGAACTTAACATAACTAAAAAGCCACTTATTCTTTGTAATAGCTGTAAATACTAACGAACTGTAATATTTTACCCTGAAATTTTCCAAAAATGTGTAGTTGTCAATGATGTGACACCTAAAAAGTGAAAAATAGAAAAGCGAT
>CAMNSB010000046.1 GCA_946554325.1 uncultured Mycoplasmatota bacterium | reverse complement strand
CTCCTATACTAAATTTTCATCATAAAGGATGTTACTTTATGAAAAGAATAGATTTTTTCTTTTACTCATATTCTTTTCTATGACTATTTTTTTGACTGTAATAATAAAGATGTCGAATTTTGTATATTCAAAGGGTTAGTATTTCTCCTTGACTAAAATAGGACTAATAATAAAAGAAATATTTCTAAATAGTTAACAAAAATCACTTAAAATTCTTTCCTTTTCATTGCTATTTCTCCCATTTTATTGTATATTTAATGTAGTAAAGAATAGAAATGATAGTTTTTAGTCTGTCATAAAGTAACATCCTTTATGAGTATCATTATAAAGAACCAAAAGAAAAAAGAATGTAGAATTCTGTTGCCTATTCTACATTCTTTTCTTATTTATCTCTAAGTTCTGCATTCAAAGAACTCTCTACTTTTTCAATAATGTGATTAAATATTTCCATTACTTCTTCATCAGTAAGTGTTCTTGATTGATCTGCAAAATTCAAACTAAAGGCAATCGATTTCTTACCATCCTCTACATTTTCCCCAGTATAAACATCAAAAATATCAATGCTTTGAAGAAGACGTCCTCCTGCTTTTTTCATAATAGAAGATATTTCATCAGAAGTAGTATTTTTATCTACAATAAATGCTAAATCCTTACTAATTCCAGGATATTTAGAAGCTTCTTTATATTTAAGTGGTTTAATCTTTTTCATAAGAGCATTAAGTGAAATCTCACAAACATAAACCTCATCCTTACTAACACTAGGATGTACTTTTCCTAAAACTCCTATTCTTTCACGATCTAACAAAATATTACAAGAAACTCCAGGATGAAGAGAAGAAATTTCTCCTACTTCAAACTGATAACGATTATGTAATCCCAAATAATCCAGTAAATTTTCTAAAATTCCTTTCATCAAGTAAAAATCCACTTTCATAGAACCTTGCCAAGAGTTAGAAAGATAGTTTCCTTTCATTAAAAAGGCTATTTTACTTTCTTCTTGATATTTTCTATCATAGGTTTTTGCAATCTCATAAATAAACACATCAGAAACTTTACGAGTTTTATTATAATCATAAACATTCATAAGAGAAGGAATCAAAGTAGTACGAACTATACTTTTATCACTACTCATAGGATTCGGTAAACTTGCTTTTTCTTTTCCTTCATAATCAAAGGATTCTGCCATAGTAGGTGAAACTAATGTATAAGTTTTTACTTCACTAAGTCCTAAAGATCTAAGACGTTTAGAAATCATCTTACGATAGTAAACATCCCCAACATACTTTCCTTTACGCACTCTTGTTTTAGGAAGTGTTGAAACTAGGTTTTGATATCCATAAAGCCTTCCTATTTCTTCTGCAATGTCATTAACATTTGGTTCAATATCTAATCTTCTTTTCGGAATAGAAACAGTAAACGTTCCATTTTTTACTTGATAAGGAAAATCAAGTCGTTCTAGCTCATGTTTCATATCCTCTTCTGTAATACGAATACCAAGCATTTTATCTACTTCTTCTGGAGTAAATGTTACTGTTTTTTCTTGCTTATCCACTTTATCATAAGAGACCATTCCAGATAATACAGTCGCTCCTGCATATTTTTCAAGTAAATGACAAGCACGATCCATGGCTAGTTTTGTATACTCATAATTAAGTCCTTTTCCATAACGAATAGATGCTTCACTTCTAAGATCAAGATTAGCAGAAGTATAACGAATACTAACAGGATCAAAAATAGCACTTTCAATAAGAATGGTATCGGTACTCTCTGAAACTTCAGTAGTTGCTCCCCCCATCACACCAGCAATTGCAACTGGCCTATTTCCATCCGTAATCACAATATCACTTGAACTCAAAGTACGCATCTTCCCATCTAGTGTTTCTATACTTTCTCTTTCTTTAGCATCTCGTACTAAAATAGAATTCCCAAGTAGTTTTTGATCAAAAAAGTGAAGAGGTTGACCAAACTCAAGCATAACATAATTAGAAATATCAACAACATTATTAATAGAACGCATTCCAGCATCCATGAGTCTACGTTTGATAAAAGAAGGAGAATCTCCAATTTTAACATCACGAACTACTTTTGCTAAATAATAAGGACATTTTTCTGTTTGCACTTCTAGAGAAATAGAAGAAAGTAAAGAATCTTCCACTTCCTGATAAGTAGTATCAGGAAGTACTACTTTTTTATTTAAAATAGCAGCAATCTCATAAGCAAATCCAATATGATAATAACAATCATTATTACGGTGCTTATGAATATCTAACTCATATAAAGTCTTATTAAGTCCTAAATAATCAATAGGATTTTCTCCAATTGGTGCATCGTTATCTAATTCATAAATTCCTCGAGCATAGGCCTCATCTGTTTTCTCTTCTAGTCCTAACTCATATAAAGCACAAAGCATACCACAAGACTCTACTCCACGAATTTTACTTTCTTTAATAATAAATTCCCCAGGCAAAATAGTTCCTGGTAGAGCCACTATCACTTTCAGATCTTCTCTAACATTAGGTGCCCCACAAACGATTTGTTGCAGGTCACTCTTCCCTACATCAACCATACAAACATGCAAATGATCACTATCAGGATGCATCTTACATTCTTTTACTTGTCCAATCACTAAATGATCGATTTCATTAGTAATCACTTTTTCTACATTAATACCAGCTTCCGTAATTTTAACAGCAAGTTCATGCAAATCTTCATCACTAATATCAATATAGTCTTTGACCCACTCTAAACTAATCATGACTTTCTGCCTCCTTTCTATCAAATACTTTTGCTTCTCTTAAATCTGTATTATAAAATACACGACAATCATTGATATCATATTTTAACATAGCAAGTCGTTCTGCCCCAAAACCAAAGGCAAATCCAGACCAAACTTTAGGATTATATCCACCCATTTTTAACACATTAGGATGAACGATACCAGCCCCTGCAACCGTAATCCAACCAGTATGTTTACAAATAGAACATCCCTTCTTTTTACAATTAAAACAAGAAATATCTACTTCTACAGATGGTTCTGTAAACTGATAATAACTAGGTCGAAAACGTGTTTCAATATCTTCTCCAAATAATTTTTTTACAACAACATCAATGGTTCCTTTTAAATCGGATAAAGAAATATCTTTATCAATGACTAATCCCTCTATTTGCATAAACTGATGAGAATGGGTGGCATCGTCATCATCTCTTCTATAAGTCTTACCAGGGCATATCATAAATATAGGATGTTCTCCTTTATTTTTTAACATAGTACGTACTTGCACTGGAGAAGTTTGACTACGAAGTAAGATCTCCTCTCCTTCTAAATAAAAGGTGTCTTGTGCATCTCTTGCTGGATGTCCTTTGGGAATATTAAGCATTTCAAAGTTAAACTTATCTTCTTCAATTTCAGGACCATCTTCTACATCATATCCCATAGAAATAAATAGTTCCTCTACCTCTTCAATTAGTTTTTCCAAAATATTAGGAGCACCAATTAAAACTCTAGTAGCAGGTAAACTAATATCAATCGTTTCACTCTCTAACTTTTTATTTAAAATTTCTTCTTCGAAAAGACTCTTTTTTTCTTCATAAAACTTACTAAACTCTTCTCTTAAAGCATTTACTTGCTGACCAAATTCACGTTTTTCTCCACTAGGAACATTCTTAATTTCACTATTTAACTCAGTAATAAGTCCCTTTTTCCCTAAAAACTTTACTTTACTATTATTTAACTCCAAAATAGTATGAATATTTTTTTTCTCTTCTTCCATAAGAGTTTTTACTTCTTTAATTTTTTCATATATCATAAATGACTCCTTTCTTCTACACATTATCATTTTTCCTATCTCAGTGTATAAATAAAAAGATAACTGTTATCTAAGGACGAAAACTTTCCGCGTTACCACCTTAATTTATAGTTATCTTTCACTATACACTCAAATCTTTTAACGCAAGAATTACGCTTACTATTAATAAGAACTCCTAAGATGAATTCATAAACTATTACTGATTATTTACACCAACCATAATCTCTCTTTAAGTAAATCATTTACTACTACTTCTTAATCAAAGTCGATGAGACTATTCTAACATGACTTTTCTATTTTGTCATTACTTTTTTCTTATCTTGCAATGGAAGAACATTCTCGATTCCAATAATTTTTGTTTCAAGTTCTGATATATTTTCTCCATGCATCACTCCTGTTTTTTGATAACATAAAAGATCTCGTTCAAAGGAATTTAAAAATCCATCATACTGCCTGATGATACCATCTTTTTCAAATTGATAGCCATAAGTTAAATACAAAGTAGTTCTACCAAATTCTGTATTATAGAAATGATTCTTTGCATTTTTCCTTTCTATTTGTTCTAAAAGAGTGCTATATAATAAGTAATCATCTGTCCCTTCTTCTAATAAAACACTAGAAACACTTCCATCTACTAAGCAATTAACCTGTTCATATTTTTTTAAAACAGCATGTACATATCGTTTAGAATTTTCTTCTACTTGTGGACGATTTTCAGTATTGATACAAACGATTTTATCATACTCTTGATAACATGGCACTGCTTTTGCTGAATACCTTTGATAGGTAATACTTTCTTTAACGGAAATGCCAACAAAAATAGCACTGTTTAAAGTAACACTATATTTTATATTTTTTATTTTACTGCACATTACAAACTCCCCATAGTTTTTTTATATAACTATTTTATCATAAAGAAAAAAGTTTGCAAACTAAAAATTTACACTACAAACTAGAAGAAATGAAACAATAAATCCTCTCCCAATTCATTTTTTATAAATCTCTTTTTAATTTTTCTATTTCTTCTACAGATAGTGTAGTATATAACTGTATTTTAGAAATAGGCTCGTTTGAAGCCAGCATCTTTCGTGCCATTTCTACTTTAGTTTCTTTTTCACCTTGTTTTAGCCCTTGTTCGATTCCATCTTTCATTCCTTGTTCGATTCCATCTTCTCTTGCATGTTTTAATTTGTGATACTCCATCATTTCATCATATAATTCTTTATCATAAAGTCCTATAATCTCTTCCTTTTTACTTGTCTCGTTTGACTCTTCTAAATATTCTTCCATAATCTTGTTCCCCTCCATTATTTTTTCAAGTTCAGTGGATGGTGTTTCATTAAATACCAGTAGTAATTTCTCTATTTCACTTAAACCACCTTTATTATAAAACTTCTCTCTAATCTTAGGCAAGTAAAAATAGATGATTCTGATTTTATCTGTTAATACTGTTCCGTTTTTATCACGTAAGAAATATTCTTCATGACAAGACTCATTTCCTGCAAATGTAAAATTGGTAATATTAATTTGTAAAACATTTTGATAATTATAAGTACTCCCTCGAAACATTTTACTTTTGTAAAGGTCTGCAGCATAGGAAATATTTCTCTCAAGACCTTCTACTTCCATATTATTATTTAGCTCTATATTATAGATATCTTCTCCTAGTTTACAGACTAAGTCTACTGTCTTTTTAGAACTATGATAGTTTTCTTTATTTAACTCTTGTTTTACAAAAGTAATGTTTTCCATAATCTCATTCATGTCTTTTTCAAGTACTAGAGATAGTAGGTAACTCACATATTTCTTACGTGATTCGTTGTTTAACATGACCTCGAACATAGTAGATGAAACTAATGGTATTCTTTCTCCTTCTTTTAGTGTTTTTAATTCATAGGAATTCTTCCTACTAATTGTTCTTTTTAATAATGGTTGCATTTACGAACCTCCTTTTTCCTACACTATACACATTTCTTTTTTTCTTGTAAAATGACTATTCTCATAAATTCAGAACAAAAAATACTAGAAAAAGTCTTTTTCCTAAGACCAATTTCTAGTATTCCTATTTAAAATCATATTTAATTTACAAGTTTGCTAATTTTGAAATTATAGCGTTAGCTTATAAGGATCTGTACTACTTCCATCTCCTGATAGAATTTTAACATCTGTTTTTAAATAAACAACAGGATGAATATCAATGCGTGAATAATAAGCTTGACTTGTCAGAATATTTCCTCCGCTTAAATAAAACATCTTTGAATTATCACCACCAACAGGAGTGATAGTCCATCCTGACATAACACTTAACCAGCTAGAACCTTGGCAACTAGTACCATAATCTTTTAAAGGAGTAGATAAACAACTACTATCTCCTGAAGAAAATCCGTAATCACTTGAATACATAAGACCAACTTCTCCAGTCCAAGTGGAAGAGCCAGAATGTACTCTTTCTGCTTCGTAAAAATCCCCTGCTGTCATAGTAGCATAATTAGCCTCTGTAATACTTCCTAAATCCCACGAAGTACTTTCGATCATACTTTTAGCAACACTACCTAAACCAGTACTTGCAAAAGTACAAGAGGCAGTCTC
This sequence comes from uncultured Mycoplasmatota bacterium, assembly GCA_946554325.1. Taxonomy (GTDB): domain Bacteria; phylum Bacillota_I; class Bacilli_A; order RF39; family UBA660; genus MGBC119817. The sequence continues at coordinate 6,178 of CAMNSB010000046.1, read as the reverse complement.
ACCAACAGTCTCTCCAGGGCAATCAGCTCCATAAGTTCTATTATAATAAGAACCACTATTTAATAAAGTCTTTAATTGACTACTCTCCCATACATTGCTACCATTTTGAACTGAATTATCATATCCATATTGACCAATAGAATCATTTCTAATCATCTTTAAATGACCATTAAAAACTCCAATAATTCTCCAAACTTCATCATTAAATGTTACATAATTATTAGGCTCTGTTCCTCTATATCTATAATCAAAAGCCCCTCCATTCTCAATGGTAAACATTTCTTTTTTTTGTGCCTCAGTTGCTGCTTCATATGTAACAGATACATCATTCGTTTTACTAGCTAACACCTTAGTAGCACTTTCTGCTGTTTTCATCGCTTGCATTGCTTCTATTCTAAGTTGTCCTTTAAACATGGTCTGCATTACTTCATTCGTTGCATTCTCATCTATCCACATCTTTAAGACATAGGTATACTTTGTTTTAGGAGCAATCGTTCCACTTTCTAATACTCGATTTGGTGCAGTTCCAATCTTATCTAAAAGTTGTAAATCTACTTCACTTCCATCTTTTACTAGTTGATATTTAATGAAGGAGTCGCTCATCCTATTCTGTCCTTCTGCTAAATCTAAATCATCTAAATAAATGGTGTAATCACTCGTTACATTTCCTTTATTCTCTAAAGTGAAAGTATAACCTTCTTGGGCAAGTCCATCTTCATTACTAATAGGCACGGCATCAAGAAATGAAATACCTCCTGCCATTGTATCATCGAGTTCTAATTCTAGACTACCTGCTGTAAGTATCGTTAACTCCTTTGTACCTCTAAGCGTTAACTGTAACCACGCATAAGATAGTCCTATTAACATAAGTACTGCACTAACCCCTACAAATACTCCCATCTTATGTTTTTGTAACCAATTTTCCTTTTTTGTATCCATCTTACTTTCCTCTACTTTCTAATCAAAGTATAACAAAGGAAAAGGATTAGTACAAGTTAAAACCAAAAATATAACAAAACTAGACATAATAAATTGACACACTGCTTAATTATAAATATAAAGTTCATGCTGGCACCTAGTACAAGCCACATATAAAAGATTTCTCTCATTATTTCGATACGAATTCTCTCGGTCGTTATAAATAATCACACTATCAAACTCTAACCCCTTAGCAGTATAAGCAGGAATAATAATTAAATCTTTTTGAAACTTCTTAGAGTCAATATCCACTAAAGAAATTCCAATCTCATCTTTAATTAAATTATAAATTTTCTCCGCCTCTCTTTTATCCTTTGTAATAACAGCAGTACTCTGATATTCTTTCTGAAGCTTTTTAATATCTTCTACCATACTTTGTCTTAAATCCTTAACTCCCCTTCGAATCACAACAGGACGATGATTATCTCTTCTTATTGCATTCACATGTTTTAAATTTAAAATCTTATTGGTATAATGAATAATTTCAGGAGAAGAACGATAAGTCTTTAAAAGCTCAATATATTTTGTCTGCCCCTTAAAAATATCTTTTAAATCTTCTAAAGTAGAATAAGAATAATAAGGATTAATATTTTGATTAATATCACCTAATATCGTAAATTCTGCTTTTCTAAATATTTGATTAATAATAATATATTGAAGCCTATTATAATCCTGCGCTTCATCAATAACTACATGTTTAATACTCCCCTCATATAAAAATCCTTCTAAATATCCTTTTATATAAGTAAAAAGCAAAGCATCTTCATAATGAATAACATCTATATCAATACATTTTTTTAATGTTCTATCATCTTGTGGCATTCTACAAAACTCACTTTGAAAAAACATCTTATAAATAGCTTTATAATCCTTTTTAAAGTTCGCATTTTCTCGTAATAATTTTGCAAAAGTGCGTACTTTTTTACTACTCCCTTTATAAAAATCAGAAGATAGCTTCTTAGCAATTTCATCCATTCTCTCAAATAAGGGAAGTCTATCATATTTATGATGAATCATTTGATTAATTTCTTCCTTTTCTACAAAATGGATATCTCCTTCTTTAAAAGAATTTTCTATTTTACAATTAGAAACATAAGACTTTAAGAAAGCATCTAAATCTTCTACAATTTCATCACTTTGTTTATATTTTACAAGTTCTGGATCCTCTTCTTCATAAGAATAATAACGAGAAACGAAATCAGTGTAATCCTCTACATCCTTATATTCATCTAAATAAAAAGATAAATAATCATTAAAAGTCGTTTGTAATGTATTCGCCTCTCCAAGGGATGGAAGAACATCTGAGATATATTCTGTAAAGATATGGTTCGGAGAAAAAATTAATACATTATTACTATTAAGTCTTTCTAGTCGATAAAGTAAAAAAGCAATGCGATGAAGAGCAACAGTAGTTTTCCCACTTCCAGCAATTCCTTGAACAATTAAGTTATCATCTTCTAAATTACGAATGACTTTATTTTGTTCTTGTTGAATAGTATTGACTACATTTTTCATTTTTTCACTAGATTCATGAGCTAAAACCTCTTGCAATACTTCATCATCAATATTAAGAGAATTATCAAATACACCAGTTAATGTTTTTCCATTTATTTTATATTGTCTTTTTCTTTTTAACTCTCCCTTAAAAACTCCACCAGGAGCAAGATATTCACAAGGTCCCGTCTCATAATCGTAAAAAAGACTACAAATAGGACTACGCCAATCATATAAAATATTATTTAAGTGAGCATCTTTTAAGTAAGTAAGAGAAAGATAAATATTAGAAATATCTCCCTCTTCATCTTTAAAGACAATGGAAGCAAAATAAGGTTTATCTTTAATTTGAGAAAGTTTATGAAAATATTCTTCTTTTTTTAAAGCCTTAGACTCTTCACTTGCAGTAATATTTCGAACTTGCTGAATTTCTCCATCATCAAAGCTATTGGCATTCTCCCACATCATCTTTTTAAACTCACATAACTCTTCTTCACTATGAGAAACTTCTCCTCGTAAACTTTCCAAAGTCTCATCTAAAAGTTTTCCTACTTTGGATAGTATCTTTTTTTCTTTTTGTATTTCTATTTCTGTAAGTGCCATATTACTTTAACCTCGCTACTTGTTATTCTTTATTATAGAAGTAAATTCTTCTTCAATCTCTTTTAATCTTTTTTCTGTCTTTGCTTCAAATCTTGCTGTAACATTAGGTCCTGTATTACTAGCACGTACCAAAGCCCATCCATCTGGAAAATCTACACGTACCCCATCTATATTATTAATGCTATATCCCTGATCAGAAGCATAATCCAAAACTTGATTCACAACAGCAAACTTAGTATCATCATCAAATGGAAATTTCATCTCTTCTGTAGAATAATAGGTAGGAATACCATCTAACAAACTACTAGTAGTCTTATCAGTGAAAGACAAAATCTCCAAAAGACGAAGTCCTGCATAAAGTCCACTATCAAATCCTAAAAAACGATCTCTAAAATAAACATGTCCAGAAAGTTCTCCACCAAATGCCATATCTAGCTCTCTTACTTTTGCTTTTGTATAGGAGTTTCCAGTCCGGTAACAAACAGGTTTTGCCCCTAGTTTTTTAATTTCATCTTCTAAAACTCTAGAACACTTCACATCATATAAGAACGACTTATTACGAACTTTATCGATAATATTTCGAATAATAATAACCATATATTGATCGGTTGGAATATAGCATCCTTTTTCATCCACCACTCCAACACGATCTCCATCTCCATCAAAAGCAAGTCCCAAATCAGCATTTGTCTCTAGTACTTTCTCTTTTAGCTGGGAAAGATTAGACTCCACGCAAGGATCAGGATGATGATTAGGAAAAGTTCCATCCGAAGTATCATTAATCATAATGACATCAATAGGAAAACTCTCATATATTTTTTTTGCAATAATACTAGTAGTACCATTTCCAGGATCTAAAACTACCTTAATACGTCTAGATCCAAAAGCAAGCGACTCATGCATCAGTTTGATATAATCTTCTTCTATATTTTTAGTAGTAAGTCTTCCCTCCCCTTGGTAAAAGTTCCCCTTCATAATATAACGATAAAAGCCTTGAATCTCTCCCCCCTTAGCATTTCCTCTCTCATCAAAAGCAATCTTAAATCCATTATCATCCTTTGGATTATGACTTGCAGTAATCATAATACCAGGGGCAACATCATAATGAATTAAGGCGTAATAATACATAGGTGTTGTAACTAACCCCAAAGAAATCACATCCACTCCAGTTTGTAAAATTCCTTTTACTAAAGCATCATGAAGCCCTAACGAGGAAAGTCTATTATCATACCCTACAATACATTTAGTTTTACCAATTTCCTGAATATAACTTCCAAATCCTAATCCGATAAGCCTCGCTACATTTTCATTGATAGTAATAGGATATACTCCTCTAATATCATATTCTCTAAAAATATTACGATCTAACTCTACATTCATACAAATCCTCCTATCTTACTCTATTTTATTGTATCAAAAGAAAAAAAGAAAGTCTAGAAACTAGACAACCGTTTTACACCAAAAGAAAAATAGGACTATTTCCTACTTTTTCTCTCACGTCTTAACTTTTCTAAATAATCATTAAATTCCTTCACTTTTTCATCATTAATAATGGTAATCATTGGGAATGCTCTAAGAACACGACGAATAAAGAAAGTATGATTCTGCAAAGTACTATGTACCATTCGTTTCACCTCAGAAGTAGCATCACGATTCATAAACATATTCGTATTAAGTTTCAACTGAACTAAAACAATAATACTAGTAATAACATCTAGAAAGAATATAACAAAGAAAAAAACACCAATAAAAAGTAAAATTCTATTAGAAAGTCCCATTAATAAACCAACATAAAATGGATTAATAAATTTAAGAACAATAATACTACCTAAGCCAAATAGAAAAGAATTAAAAAGACAAATCCTTCCATTCAAATTAAACTTCATATGAGAATAATCCCACCATCTAATTTTAAAAATTTTCTCCATAATAAGGCTAGTAAAATATTCAACCAAAGAACAAACCACCGCCCCCATAACAAATAAGGCAACAATATCATCTTGATAACGATTAAGCCAATAAATAATAACAAAAGCTCCTACTCCATAAATAGGTAAATATGGTCCAAGTAAAAATCCTCTATTAAAAATAAGTTTCTTCTCACGAATACTACAAAAAATAATCTCTGCCAAATATCCAAGGGTAGAATAACTAAAAAAAAGTAAAAATACAAATACACATTCTCGAAAAACTTCCATCTTATCCTCCTAAAAAGCAAGTAAATGTAATTAATATAACACCAGCTAAAATACCATAAATGCAAGTTTTTTTATTATTAGACTTTCTAATTTTTGGATAAAGTTCATTGGTACAGATATAAATAAGCATACCAATAGTAAGAGATAGCAAAGTACCAACAAATATTTCATTTAGAGAATCCCCATTCATAAAAAACATAATCATACCACCAACAAAGGTAGAAAGCATGAGTCCAAGTATAATCATAAGTATTTTCTTTTTACTTTGATTATTTTGATAAAGAGTACTAGTAATAACCATACCTAATGGAATATTATGACATCCTACTCCAAGTGAGATGATAATCCCAGTACGAAGAGAAGAAATGCAAGTAGAATAGATAGCCATTCCTTCTATAATATTATGAAGAACAAGGGCAATGGATGCGATAAATCCTATATGAAAGAGATTATCTTTCTCACACTTTTTAGTATGTCTCTTTTCTTCATGATCAGGTATAAAAAAATCTAAAATACGCAAAACAAAAATCCCACCAATAATAAACAACAAAAATAATAAGAAATGCTCATTCCCAAGGGTCTCACTCGCTTCAGGAAGTAAATCGGTAAATAAAAGCATAAGAATAACAGAAAAAGCAAAAGCAAGTGAAAAATCTAAAAACTTTTGCTTCTTTTGAACCATAAAGGAAATCATCGCACCAATAACAATAAATACTCCCAAAAACAATGTAACAAATAAAGCACCCATCTTCTCATTCATAATTTTCCCTCTTCTCAATTATTGCTAGTATAACACAATTTTAAAGAAAAAGAAATAAATAGAAAAACAAGGAAATTAGTAAACTTGTAAATGTATTTTAAAAAAAGAAGTGCACAATTGTTGTGCATTAAGTTTTATAATCATA
>CAMNSB010000045.1 GCA_946554325.1 uncultured Mycoplasmatota bacterium | reverse complement strand
ATCTATCGCTTTTTGTATACTCTCTAGGTGCCACATCAATTGTAACTCTACAATATTTAGACATTTTTTTCCATACTCCCATTGAAATTTAGTAACAATTCATATATAATGTGTTTAGAAAGAGAACAAAGTTCGTAACTTGTATGTGATTCGCTCCATTGAGATGAATCAGAATCTTGCATGAGATTCTTTTTTTTGCAAATTCCCCTCCCGTAGTTTGCTTGAAAGGAAAAATCTTATTTTAATATAAGAATACTAAAATAGTTTCATAACAAAAAAAATGATATCAATTGTCAATACTCTTATCATCTTTTTCTATCTCTTTTTAATTTCCTCTTTAATAAATTTTACAAATTTTGAAATAGACATACAACAGATTACTACATTACCATACTTACGATTAATCATAGGAAAACACTCTATTTGATATTATGGCAATAGATTTATTTACTCAAAAATGAAGAATTTGAAAAAGACTACAACATTTTGAAAAGTTATAATCTTTGATACTTACTAAATTTCTAATGATTTAGAAATGCCTTTCAGATTGGCTTAGACAATTATATATATTTTAATAATTCTGGAAATTCTATATACCCACTTTCAGAATTTAGATGACCTCCTCCTGAAATCAAAATTTGATTTTCAGTTATAGTCGTAGCAAATTCTTTTTCAGTTTCATATTTAACATAAGGATCATTATCAGTATAGAAACAAACGATATCATCACAATAATTTTTAATATCTGCAAGATTATCAAAATACATACTTTCATTAACGATATCATAGTCTTTATCTATGCCAAGATAATTATTGAATCCACAAACAAAAACTAATCTCTTAACTTTAATCTTGTTCTCAACTAGAAATTTACAAATAAAAATAGGTGCTATAGAATGGGCAAATATAATTGTATTTTCATTAATGGTATTTGCCTCTACATAAACTTTTAAGAGATTAGACCAATTCTCATAATTTTGAAACCCAACTCCAGTTGGAAAGTCTGGAGTATATACTACTAAACCTTTACTTTCAATTTCTCTTCTTAAATATGGGATCCAGTTTGAAAATGAACTTCCAAAACTTCCATGTACTAATAAATAATTATCCTTCATAAAATCTAAAATTTCATTTTTAATAGAATCAATGTCTTTATCATAATAAATAATATCTTGCACATTTTTACAGCTTTTCACTAACCCCGATATTTTACTTTGTTGCTTGGCAATAATCAATATTGGAATATTTAATCGAGCTGCCTCTTGTAGTTCCATTCCTTGTCCTGTGGAAATATTACTCATTTCTGCTATAACAATACTTGTATCTTTTAAAATATTCATTGCTCTTTCATATCTCTCATAATCATTACCAGTAAATTTCATTGTATCAAGAGGACTATACACTTCTATTTGCATATTTTTAGAATTATATTCACCAATTATAGAGTTTAATTTTCTATAAATTTCTTTCGAAGATTCATCAGCTCCTGATACTGCTCCTGTTATTAAAATTCTATTTTTAATTTTATCTTTATGGTTTTTTAGTACTTCAATAGCTTTATCTCTATGTAATTCCTTTACTATCTCTATTTTACTCTTAGAGTATTTTGCTAATTCATCGATATTAGTAATCATCTCTTTACAATAATTGTCATTACTATCTTTTAGTGTTGCAGCATATACTAATTTGTCAAATTCTTCATATAGAATCGCTCCCATACACATCATACAAGGTTCACAAGATATATACATTGTTGTTCCTTTTAAATCCCCATAAAGATTCTTATTTTTAGATGCACTTTCTATTGCTTCTAATTCTGCATGGGAATACATACTAGTTTCCATTAAAGTTTTAACCAATAATCTTTCCATCTTTAACTACAATAGCACCATATGGATATTTGGCATTCTTGCTAATTTCTATTGCTATATCAATATATTGTTCATCAGTCATTATTGTCTACCTCCAATATTTTTTGTTACTATCCATTTTCCTTTTTTATCAGAACCAATTCTTTCTATATAATTTTCATCAACTAAATATTTAATATGGTTTCTTACAGTTCTTGATGTTACACCTAACAAGTTTGCCATTTCTTCTTGCGTAACATTAGGCCTATCCTCGATTAAACCTATTATGCCTTCTTGAATTTTAGTTAAATTTGAAGATGTAATTTTATGTATATTTTGAATATTATATTCAAATTCATTTTGATTATATTTAATACTTACTCTAATAAAATGTGGAAAGAAGTGATATATACTTTTATTGTATTCTTTTAATATTCTTCTAATTCCTGTTCCTAAATGTTCAACTAATTCTAAATCTTTAAATACTCGCATTAATTCTGGATTTTTAGGTGCTGAATAACCTTCTAAAAACTCTTCTTCTGTAAATTCACTTTGTATTCCTCCAAAAGAAGAAACTTCTAATCTATCACTAAAAAATTCAAATTTAGGAGGATATTCGTTAGACCAATCATTATGGACTATAGCATTAATAATTACTTCCCTTACGGCTTTATAATTATACATTGGTTGTTCTTTTCTTTCTGGATAGGTTATTTTAGCATATATTTTATTTTCAGTTCTAAATTTTTCTAAAACTCTATATGTAGCCTTTATTAAAGAACAATCGCCAAATTCATAATTTTCCATAAGTTCATCTACATCATCACCAACATATTTTGCAACTTTAATCGAAACTCTATTTTCATCTGCTAATAAATAGGCAACATAATTATATTTACCATCATTTGTAAAGAAATCTAATTGTTTTTCAAAATTATCTCCTATATCAAATCCCTTTTCAGTATAGTAAATTTTTAAATCTCTAAATGTTAAATCTTGTCTTGGTGAAATAATATTTTTTAATGAATTTTTGGTTCTTTCTCTAAACATTTTATTTATTAAATGTTGATCCATTCTTTCATTAGAACTTCCAACTCTAATAAAACAACTATCGGGAGTCATCCCCATACCTTTAATATGATAAGGAGTTTCATATCCTTTAGCAATTGTTATTTTTAAATACTTTTTATCATCACCCTCTAATACTTCTATATCAAATAAACCTAAAATAGATGGTTCAACACTAGAAATAATCTTGTCTTTTACTTTTCTTTGTAATAAATCTATATTACCGTTTAAGTCTTTTATATTACCTTTGTCATCAACACCAATATAGATATTTCCACCATCTTTGTTTAAAAAGGCAATAATGGTTTCTTCTAAATCATCAACTAATTTAACTTTAAACTCTGTTCTAGAATTTTCAATAGTTTCAATCATACTAATACCTCCCATTGTTACTAAATTCATTATAAATCATTTTCTAATATTTTCCTAGTAAATTTCCTAGTAAATTTCCTAGTAAATTTACTAACAATTTTAACAAGATGATGTGGTTTTATGACCGAACAATTAGCAATACAATTTGAAGAAAATTTTTTATATATAAACAATAGAAATATAACTATACACTATGTAGCATTAACTTAAGAAAATACAAAAAGGGTTGTGTTTTTTGATATACTAAACTTAGAATAAAAGAGGTAAAAATGAAGTATAAGATGTATTATAATATAACTAAATTAAAGAAAGAAGCTAATGATGAAACATTTCGTGATGGTCTTAAAAATACTTGTCTAGCATTTTCTAAATATACTTTTTCGAGTTAGAACGAACACCATTTTGACACTTTCTACTATGCTAGAAATTAAATTTCTATGTTTTAATATTTTTGCTTTTCTATCTAACTTACTCGATTTTATAATAAAATGGGTGGTTGTGAAAGGCAGTAAAAATATTCATGCTAATACTACGAGCAAATTTTTATTATTCTTCTTTTGAGTTTGATATAGCTGTTTATTACTCGTGTGCATTTTTGCTTCTTTTGTGGCTCTCATTCTACCTTTTTTAAATTTATATCCATTTTTGTTTCATATCATCCAGCTTAATATGTTTTTCTTCATCATTCACTTTAAATGTAGTTTAGCAATATTTACAAGTAATATCCGTTGATATAGAATCAGCTTTTAAAATAGCACCACAATTTTTACACTTTAATTCTACTATCCTCATAAAATATATCCTCTTTGTATATTCATTGTATCATAAGATTTACATTTTCTATCCATTCTGTTATTATAGATGTTATTGGGAGGAATACTTTATGAGTAAATATGAAACACTTATTTTTGATTTGGATGATACCTTAATCGATAATAATCAATCTATTAAGTATGCATTTACTATTATGATTCATGAATTAGGATTAGAATATAGTGATGATCTGTTTTCAAGATGGAAAACATTTGATACTTCTTATTGGCACACTTGGGAAAGCGGAAAGATGGTAATTCCTGATTTCATAAAAACACTTGAAGATAAAATCACATATCTTAGGGCTAATAGATTTATTCTTTTCTTTCAGAAATTAGAAATAAACTTTTCGGAGGCAGTTTCACTTAATGATTTATATTGTAGTATGCTAGGGGTCAATGTAGTAGAAGTTCCAGGGGCTAGTCAATTACTACAGGATCTTTATCACGATTATGAGGTTGTTATTGCTACTAATGGTCCCTTAGATGCTGCTAGAAAAAAGTTAGAAAAAGCACAATTAGATTCCTTCATTTCAGAGGTGATTTCATCAGAAGAGGTTGGTTTTTCTAAGCCAATGCCAGAGTTTTTTCACTTTTTATATCAGACAGTAGAAAATCAAGATAAGAATAAAATGTTATTAGTCGGTGACTCATTAACGACTGATATATTGGGTGGGATGAATAATGGAATTGATACTTGTTGGCTTAATCCTAATGAGCAGTTACTACCAAAAGAATATCAACCTACTATGACAATTAATCAATTATTACAATTAAAGAAGAAAATAAGCAAGTAAATAGATAGATACATGCTTATTTTTATTTTTCATTATCTGTTTTCTTTTTAGGGCTTTCTTCTGTTAACTGAAAAGCAGATTCATCATATTCAGTAGCGTCTAATTTATAAAATTTATAAGTCTGTGTTGATTTTTTAGGTAGTGTTATATATATTTTTTTAATATAAGAATTATCATCTGTATCATAAGAGACTATTTTATCTTTTTCATAATCAATTCTAAGTTTTGTACTATCAAAACTTATTGCTACATCTTTTTCTTCTTGATAAGAGTTAGAAACTACTAATTCATCATAATCTGTATAATGATTATACTCCATCTTTATATTTCCAGTTAAGTTATGATCTTTTTTTAATAAAAATTTTCCTGTTAATCTCTTTTGATAGGGAGAGGTTGTAGTTACAATAACCTCTACTTCTGCATTTTCTATTTTCTCCCCTACTATATCAAAAAATAATTCTTTGTTAGCCACTTTGTTTTTCCATGTATACCCATTTACTTCACAAGTTGTTTTATTGTATCCACTTGTATCTATTCCATCACTGGTTTTATTGATACAAACCTCTTCATTTGTCAATATCCCTTCAAATACATTTTTATCGCTTCCATTCAAAGTACATTTTGCTTCTTTGTTTGACGATAGAACATTACATTCTGCTTTATATGAAATATTATAATTTGTGATAACAGAATCATTGATACCATTTTTAATGGTAAAATAAGTACTTTCTCCATCCCAAAGATAATTGGTATTTTCTTTTCCTGATTCATTTAATTCAGCACTTGTAAAGTAAAAATCTTTAGACTTTAAATAGTAATCCCAAACTGAGTTTGATGCATATTTTGCTAAGGAAAACTTATAGTTTAGTAAGATGAATACGAATAACGCAATACTAATTGTTAATATATATTTCCTTTTCTTTTTCATATTTCACCTACTTCTCTTTTTTCTGCCAACTTTTAATTTCTATATCCATGAAATCTACTAAATCAGCATAATCACTTTCGTTATATTCGTTAGGAAACTCTATTTCTAATTTATAGTTATCTAGTTTCTTACTATTATGTTTTAATTCTTGTAATGAACTACTGCACACTAAAATATTATCTTCATTTCTACTATATGACTCATCACACACTAGCATTGGCTCTTTTTCATTTTCTTTATATAGTTTGATATTTAAAGGAATAAAATGAAAGGTTTTGATGGATATTTGATAATTAATCGTAACGTTACTGATTTTTTCTTCTTCACTATTGGTTACTGAAAACAAATACTCTTCTTTCATATTTGGTTTTATATCCACTAATGGTAGTTCTATTTTTTCTGATGTTTTGGCATTAAAGATAAATTTAGCAATTTTTTGATCACTTACATTTAAAGTAGCAGAAGAGAAAAATGCGGAATAAGCAATTCCTGCTAAGAATGTGGTTCCAAGTATTAATGCTAAAATGATCATTACTTTCCGTTTCATTTTCTTCTCTCCTTACTTCACAATAAATTTATTAGAAATCTCCCCTACTTTTATTTCTCCATCATAAAGTTCAAATAAAAGTTTATAACCACCTGATGATAATTTAGAAGTTAATAAATTTAATGTAAACTGATTATAAGTATCATTACTATCTTGATAAGTAATTGGATTTTTCGTTATATAATAAGTATTTTCTTTATCTAACTCTAATGTGTTCGTACTATATTTTTTTAAATCTATTTTGGTATAAGTTTGATTATATGCTGTAAACATATCTTTTTTATAAAGGGAAATTCTTATATTAGGAGCTTGATACTGTCCTCTTTGCAGAATAGAAAATGGTAGTGCAGTTGGTTTTTCTTCCCTTTTTAAAATTTTACTTTCTTTGTTTTCTATTACATTAAAGTTATATGGTAATAGACTATAGTCTTTTTGGTAGATAATTGGTATTCTTACTACTTCACTACTTGTTGTTTTAGGATGCAATCCATCTTCTGCTATATAACAAGATATTTCAAAATAGTAATTATCTTGATCTAGTTTTAAATTTGCTTTCTTGGTTATTAATTTTAAAGTTGTATTAAAATTTTGTATTTCTTTTTCTTGTTGTTCTAGATTGATACGAGTTACTCCTTCATTATCTGGAGTATATCTCTTTTCTCCTATCATCCATTCTATATTTTTTAAGTGACTTTTTTCCATTACTTTTCCAGTACTATTTACAAGCTTTATCATAAGACCTACTTTTTTATTTTGATAAGTGCTACTTTCAATTTTTGTATTATTATAGGTTGAAAATAATAGTCCATACTGTAGTGGAATTTCATATATTGCATCACTATTGTAGATAATAGGCTCATTGATACTACTGTTTATGTAGGGTGTTTCTGTTGTGTTTTTATATAGTGAGAAAAACTTCATGGTATTTTTTAAAGTAGATCTAATTACTTTTTTATTTTTATCTAGTATTTCTAAATAGGTATATATATTTTCATAATTCGTACTTATATTGGTATTTTCAAAATCAAACACTATTTTATAATCTTCATTTATTTTCTCACTATGATTTTCTTGGAACATTAAGGTATTAGGAGAAGCACCTACTTCGTGAAAGTTACTAAATGGATAAGACGTTGTTTGTTCTACTACTTCATAAGTATATACTTTGTTTTTTATATGATCAATTAGTGTGATTTTTGTTTTTTCTGGAAGTGGTATATTTACTTTTATGTGATGAGTATCCCCTTCCTGAAAGTTACTATTTTCTTCATATTGATACTGAAAGGCTATCTTGGAAGTAGATGTTAATTTTACTTCTTTTAGATTCGTTATTTCTTTTTCACCAATATACATTTTAGATTGTGTATATCCGCCATAAATCATATAGTCACTATTGATATAAGTTTTATTTAGGGCATTATCTATGGCACGTATATAGATAATAGATGTTTTTTCTTCTGATAAGTTTATTTTTTCTTGATAGGAAAGCCATTTTTCTTCTTCTATATTGGCTAGGACTTCTTCTGTTAACACTTTATCTGAAATATAATAGTCTATTTGTTTTACTTTTGATAATAAATCATCTGCTGTTACCTGTAATGTGACAGGTTCACTGATATAAGAAGTAGTTGGTTTTTTCGTAAAACTGTTCCATACTTTACTTTCATCCTGTCTCATTTCTATTACAGGAGGAGTTTTATCTAGTATTAGCTGATCTGTATTTAGATAGCGAATTGTTCCATTACTATTTACCTCTTTGGCATAAATCACATAGACTCCTTCTTCTTCTAAAGACATAATTTCTGTAAATGGAGTCCAGGTAGTAATTGAGAGTATTTCTTCCTGAGTTAGGACTTTATTACTAATATAATAATAACACTCTTCATTTGTTAGTAAATCATCTTTTGGTTTGATATTAAAAGTAATTTTAGAAGAATAGTAATAATTTTTTAGCTGGTAACTTAGGTTATTCCATGAGTAGTTTCCTACATTGATTACTACGCCCGCGTCTTTTGCATTATCTATAAATAGAAGTGGGTACTGCATGTCTTTTATCCAGACATGTTCTGGATTATTGTTCAGATTCTCTTCTCCTTGGTATGATGGGAATTCTATATTTTGCTTAATGTTTTCTAGTGGAAGTGTTAAAAATGTTCCATTTGATGTACCAATACGTGTGGATAGTCCCCCTGTTTGATAGGAATTGATAATAGAGACAGGGGTATTATTTATAGTATCAATACTATAATCAGATGAAGTTTGGAAAGTATCTAATATCGTTATGGTAGGGGTTTGTTCATTGATGATTCCAGCAATTCCTGCCTTTAGATTGGCATTTGTTATTCCTTTATTGTAACTTTTCGATATTAAGATATTGCCAGTTGTATTTTCTATTTTTCCAATTAGACCACTAGATAATAGATTACTATTTAACGTTCCTGTATTATAAGTGTTTTTGATTGTTATATTTTCATAGGATTCTGCAATTAGACCTGAAGAGATGGCATTTGAATAAACATTGGACTTATTAATTGCATTTTCCACTGTTACATTCGTAGCATTTGCTATTAAGCCTGCTGAGGTTCCTAATTGATAATCTATCTTATATTTTAGGTTTGTTAATGTATAAGTTGTGGCATCACTATCTTGTAGTGTTAGTACTAGTTTTTTAGAAGTAAGAGTAGATAGTGGTAATTCAAAAGTATTGTTGTGGCATTCTGGTACTACTATACCATTTATTAGAAGGTTACCTGTTGTCATATCAGATGTACAAGTTCCACTAATGGTAGTTTTTGTTGTTAAGCCTTGTAGATTTTCTGGAAGTGGAATGGTAATTTCATGGTTTATGCTAGGAGCTACTTGTACTACTTGATCACTAATATCTACTATTTCATTTTTTTCTAGTGGTGTATTTTTTCCAATTACATAGCCATCAAAAGAGATATTTTTTACTGTAGAAGAAGTAGCAGTGGATGCAATTCCTCCTGTTTTTTCTCCTCCATAAATGATAGCATTACTAACAGTTAAGTCGCTTACTTCGCCTTGTAAATTAGTAAATAAACCTAGCTCTTCTTTATCTTCTGATGCCATATATAATCCATAAATGGTATAAGCATTTCCATCTAAGTGTCCTTTAAAGTTAGCAAGTGGTGCAAAAGTATTTAATTTTTCTGTACTTAACGTTGTTTTTGCACTATCTTCATATACTTCGTTTGTATATTCTTTGATATATTTTGTTTGATGATTTATAGTATATGTGATATTAGAAGGTTGCTCATATTTTAATACTCCATTATTTAATATGATATCGTTGGTTAAGCGAAAGTAGGTATTTTGATAACTAGTTTGTTCTAGCATTTTACTAAAATAAGCTAGTTCACTTCCATTTGATATGATAAAAGGGTCATTTTTACTACCTGTTCCACTTTTATAAGAGGTTGCAATAGTCCCATCCCATACTGGGGTATCATTTATGATTACCCTATTTTTATATCGTGCAAAGCTTGGGATACTAACTGATACTAGCATACCAATGATAAGGAGTGCTACTGCATAATAAATCTTAGGAATTTTTTTTAATCGTTTTAACTTTCCTACCTTCATTCTATCACCACATCTTCTACCTATTATAGAAATTATAACATAGTTCGACATTTTTTTTAAGAAAAAGTTAACAAAATTCCAAATAAATTTTATATCAAAAAAAGAGAAAACTTGTATTTATTTTTAGTCTTCTCTTTTTCTTTTGTTAAAGTGATATTTTATATTATCAAGAATTTTTTCTATGATAATTGGTATGGACTATTACTTGAGCCATTTCCACTTACAAATTTTGTATTAGGGGCTAAAGATATACTAGGACGAACACCATTAGAATAGTTCACAATATTATCACCAAAGGTACAGTCTGATTTCACACAAAGATTATGTGCATTACTTTGATTAAAGAAAGATGGCGACAATGTCCACCAATTGTGATTATTGTACAAGTAATAACTAGTATTTTCAGTATATACTAATCCTCCTGCTAACATAATTTCACCTCCTGTTAAAAGTGCTACTGGATAGGTTAATAGGCCATTTCCATTTATTTTATTCACTGTGAATTTGTCATCATTATTCTCACATTTCAAACTTGGGATATGACTTATAAAAGCACTACTACCTGCTCCAAAAACATTATCACCATCTACTACTCTATCGTTTCGATCATTACACCATACTGTATCTTCTAGTTTTTTAGTAAATCCTGTCATATTTGTTTGATACCACGCATCAATTGCAACCTTAATCATAGAATCACTTGTATTACCTACCATATATCCTACATATTCTATAGAGTTATGAGTCTCATTAAATGCACTGGTTCCTATCTGTGTTGTCTCTCCTGTGGTGTTAGAACAATATCCATTTGAATCTGGACTTCCATTATAAATCAGTTTTACTCCTCCAGTTTCAGTAGTTCTTACTATCTTCCAACAGAATCCTGCAAATTTGATATTATTATTCTTAACATCTCCTCTATAATAATGCACTGGAAATGTATCATCTTTGGTAGAGGAAAAAGTATAGACTCCTTTTCCATTAGTATCAGAAGAAATACTTCCAAAGTCTATTCCTGTAGTCGCAGTTACAAATTCACTTTGGATATTATCTAGTACTGCACTTTTGGCAATTTCTGCATATAATGATTTTCCTACTTCTTGCATTGCTTCTATCCTAAGTTGTCCTTTAAACATAGTCTCCATCACTTCATTGGTAGCATTTTCATCTATCCACATTTTTAAAACATAAGTATATTTTGATTTTGGAGCGATAGTTCCACTTTCTAGTACTCGATTTGGATTAGTGCCTATCTTATCTAATAGTTGTAAATCTACTTCACTTCCATCTTTTGTAAGCTGATATTTAATGAAAGAGTCCTTCTGCTAGATCTAAATCATCTAAATAAATCGTGTAATCACTCGTTACATTTCCTTTGTTTTCAAGAGTAAAAGTATAACCTTCTTGAGAAAGACCTTCTTCGTTACTGACAGGCACTGCTTCCGTAAAAGAAATACCTCCTGCCATCGTATCATCTAGTTCTAACTCCAAACTTCCTGCAGTTAGAATCGTTAATTCCTTTGTACCTCTAAGAGTTAATTGTAACCATGCGTAAGATAGTCCTATTAACATAAGTACCGCACTTACTCCTACAAATACTCCCATCTTATGCTTCTTTATCCAGTCATCATATTTCTCTTTCATATTATTTTCATTCCTTTATTTTATTTTATTTCAAACGGTTTCTCTTTTGTTCCATCTCCCGTTTTGATACTTGTACCTGGTACTAACGATACACTAGGTCTTACACTGCCTGAATTATTTGCAGAGTGATTGATGCGACCACTATGTAGAGAACCGTTTGTATCTATGGCAATATTATACGCACTATAGTAATCAAATATCGATGGTGATAACGACCATGAGTTCAAATTCGTATATAAATAATAATTAGAATTCTCGGTAGCCCATACTCCTCCTGCTAACATAATTTCATCACCTGTTAAGAGTGCTACTGGATAAGTTAATAATCCATTTCCATTTTTTGTATCTACTGTAAGCTTATCCTCTGCATTTGTACATTCTAAACTTGGTATATAATTTGTATAAGTTCTATCATATCCTCCAAAGTATGTAATTCTATTTACTGTCTTTACTACACTTCTATCATTACACCATATGGTATCTTCGATCTTTTTAGTATATTCTGTCATATTATCACGATACCATGTATCAATCACTCCTTTAATCGTTGAGTCACTCGTATTATTTATTATATATCCTGCATATTGTTGACCATAGTCAGTAGTGTTAAAGCAACTATTTGCTATCCGTGTTGTCTCTCCTGTTGTATTTGAACAGTATCCATTTGCATCAGGTGTTCCATTATAAATGAGTTTTACTCCTCCTGTTTCAGTGGTTCTTACGATTTTCCAACAAAATCCTGCAAACTTTACATTATTATTCTTAACATCTCCTCTATAATAATGGACTGGAAATTCTTCATCTTTAGTAGAGGAATAAATATAAACTCCCTTTCCATTCGTATCAGAGGAAGCTTTACTAAAATCTATTCCAGTAGTGCTAGTTACAAACTCACTTGCCTGATTATCTAGTACTGCTTTCTTGGCAATCGTTTTATATAGGCTTTTATCTTTTGATTGTATTGCCTCTACTCTTAATTGTCCTTTAAAACTTGTCTTCATTACTTCATTGGTTGCATCAAAGTCTATCCATAGTTTTAAGGTATAAGTAAACTTTT
>CAMNSB010000044.1 GCA_946554325.1 uncultured Mycoplasmatota bacterium | reverse complement strand
AATTTACTCATACAAAAACCTCATTTCTATGTCCAAGAAATGGGGTTCATATCATAGTCGGTACTTAACCAAATTTCTGGGATAGTACCTAACTCTCGAAAACTAGATATTCCCTTTTTTTATTGTATGAGGTTTTCCTCATCTGTATACAATATATCATAAGTTTATTAAAATTTCAATCACGTTATTAATAAATTACTTTTTTATTGCATGAATAATTTTAAATAAAAGATAGTAAATTGGCATAATAGAAAGCTCATATTCTCCAATCAACTCTTCAACATAACCAGTAAATCCCTTTTTAAAATCATATATTCCGTAGCTAGCATCTTCTTTATCAAAGTTTCCACTGATTCCATAAAAGTTATAACGAGAAAAACCATTCTCTTTAGCATATCGAATCATTTCCCATTGCACATAGTGGGGACACCCAAAATGCATAAACTCTTCTCTATTTCCACCAAATAAATATAGTACTTCATCCCCATAAGTAATAAATACACCTGCCGAAACAGAAACAACATCCCCATAGGTCTCTTTTAAAGAAGAAACTTCCCCTATTCTCGCTTCTAGTTGTTCTAAAGCTTTTCTGTGACTTTCAATTTTAATCTCGCGACTCCCATCAGACTCCATTTTTAAAATTGTCTTTTTCTCCTTTTCTAAAGATTCCGTAAGTTCCTCTAAAAGTTCATTCAAATGAATATCTGCAAGAATAAAACGTGCCTTTCCTTTTTTTCCAAGTAGTTGATATAGGTTTTGAAAATAGGCAAGATCCCGATTAGCAAAATGCTTTCTATTGCAAGTAGCATCCAGTATTTCTTTCACTAAAGTTAATTCTTCATATTCTGCATCACGAACAACAATATGGTTACGCTCTGCCTTCTTAATACTTCGCCTTGTAAAACTTCGCATATCTTTTAAAATTTCTTCTAACTCCCGATCTAAATCAAGTGAAAAGCTCCACGAAATCTGCTCACACTTAGAGGCCTTTTGAAATCCCAAAGAAGAAAGATTTGAAATAGCACGAGAGTGGTCAACCCCACCTTCTACAACATTCCCATTAATATCACGCTCCCGAACAATATAATAAGGATCAATTCGAAGAATATATCCCTTCTTCTCTTTTATAAAACTCTTTAAATGAGAAACAAAAAAAGTAAGAGTATCCATATCTTCATAATCGGCAAGCAACCCACGAGGAGCATAAAACTCAGAAACGCCAAATCTTCTAATATGAGAAAGAAGCATCGTTGCAGCCACTATGTTCTTATCTTCTTTAACACCAACATAATAAACATTCCACCCACTTTTTTTTCGCAAAAGACCTATCTCAGGTAGTTGCATAAAATTCTTAAGAGTATGAGAATCTAAAAACTTCCGAAATTCATCTTCTTTTAATATTTCAAATGTCATAACTTTGCCCCTTTCTTTTTACGTTCTTTTAGCTTCTTAAGTAAATTATCCCCAAATATATCCTGAATAGTATGTACTCTCCATGTAAAGAAGAAGTAAACCAGCATGCCAACAAGAGCGTAAATAAGAATGATAAAGATATTTAAGAATCTGCTACTAACAGCAATAGGAACTACAAATTTTAATAAAAGTAAGACAAGAACCATAAGTACCGTTCCACAGAAAATATGAATAAGTTGTTTTACTGTCTCTTCATAATTAACACCACATTTCTTATGAAGTGCCATCAAACAAATCACGAAAGACACTAAATAACCAATCATAGTCGCCGTAATAGACCCATAATAAGCAGGAAGTCCCATCTTATGAAAACCACATAACAAAGATACATTGAGAAGTGCTTTTAAAGCGACTCCTGTAGCAAGCGAGAAAAAGACTACTTTATAATATTTTAATACTTGTACCATCGTAACGGATGTGGTAAAAAGTGAAGTAATAAGCGCGACAAATACAAAGTAAGAAAGAACAGAAGGTCCATATTT
The DNA here is from genome assembly GCA_946554325.1 of uncultured Mycoplasmatota bacterium. Classification (GTDB taxonomy): domain Bacteria; phylum Bacillota_I; class Bacilli_A; order RF39; family UBA660; genus MGBC119817. The sequence goes on along the minus strand of CAMNSB010000044.1, from coordinate 10,900 downwards.
ACTACTTCCATAAAAAACCATCCAAACAGGTTCTGCTAAAAAGCTAAGGCCTACTGTCATAGGAATTGTTAAGAAAAGCAAAATCTGAAAAGTCTGATTAATCTTTCGATGAATATCCCTCTTATCATTAAGAACCAAACTAGAAGTAAGATTAGGAATTAAACTAATAATAACTCCTGTCGAAATAGAAATAATAATCATATTGAATTTAGAACCCCAAGTGGAGATAATTCCCATTACAGTCTCAGCATCCTTAGTACTATAACCAATCGTCTCACCCAAAGTCTTTACCAAAGTAAATGTATCTACAAAACTATAAAGAGATTTAAAAATATCAATCATAATAAAGGGAAGTGCATACCAACAAATCTTTTTAAAAATCTCTTTATCACTAATCCTAGGTTCATTTTTATCAAGTACTTTCTCATTTAATTTCTTTTTATTACGAATAGTTTTATCAAGTAAATAAACATATGCTGCAAAAGCACCAATAGAGGCCCCAAAAACAGCAACACCAACAGCAGTAGTAAGTGATAAATGAAATACTTTTAAAGCAATAAAACTACCAGCAACAATAAAAATAACACGTACAATCTGCTCATAAATCTGAGATAGCGCAGTAGGTGTAATAAACTTATGTCCTTCTAAATATCCCCGATAAATACTAAGAACAGGAACCACCAAAATCGCAGTAGAAATAACACGTATTACAAAAGTCACCTGCTCTATCGTATTTCCCCCAGTAAGGTCGCCAAGGATGGCATGAGCAAGTTGTGGAGCAAAAAAGAATAAAACGACAAAACAAATAAGTCCCAAAATAAGAGCAATTTGCCTTCCCATCTTAAACGCTCTCTGTTTGGCATTATAGTAACCCAATGTTTGATACTCACTAATCAGTTTACTAATAGCAAGTGGAATTCCTGCAGAGGATAAAGCAGTAAACACTAAATAAATTGTATAAGCATATCCATATAATGCTCCACCTTGTTCTCCAATAATCGCATGAAAAGGAATCACATATAAAATTCCTAAAATTTTCGTAAAAACAATCCCAAAAGTCGCAATAAATGCTCCCTGTATAAAATTAGTTTTATTCATTACTTTATTTGCACGCTTCTTTTTCATGACTATCACTTCCATCCAATTTTCTTCTTATTTAATGATATCATAAATAGAAGTATTTGGAAACAGACTTATTTCAAGTACACAATCATAGCAGAAAAACAGTATATCTGCTCCTCTCCAAATATAGAAGAACTCACCTGATATTTAATATCCACAATTTCTTTATCAAATTCTTCTAAAAAGATGTTAATTGCATTCTCTAAGTCTTTTTCATCTTCTTCATCAAATATTTTTACTTTCATAGTATCACCAAATACAGTATAAAATTAGTTTTCCACAAAAATTGTTGAAAATACAAACAAATTCCTAATATACCAAAAAAGAACATATCTTATACATTCTTTGACTATTTTCTAAATAACTAATCTACTAACCACTCCATAATACTATCAATATCATCATTTTTCAAATTTTCACCAATTAAGCCAACAACGGGATAAAGCCCATCTTTAGTATGAAAATCGCTGCCAATAGAAGTCTTAAAACCATATTGCCTAGCAAAATCATTCCAATGTTCAATTTCATTAATCTTATTTTTAAAGCGATCAATATAAATATAGTTAGTTTCAATTCCATCTGCACTCATATCAGAATCTAATACATAAAATGGATAACCTGTACCAAAAGAGCCACAATAACCAGGAACTCTACTCATAATAGTATTAATTACTTTAATATTTTTAATAAAATACTGCCTCTTTAAATCTGTATTAGTATTTTCAAACTTATTTGATGCATCTGCCGCCTTTATACAAATATTCATATTTCCCCCTTAAACAAGTAAAGTAATTATACCAAAAAAAAAGAAAAAAGAAAACTCCAATCAAAATATTTCAAGTACAAAATAACAACAGATCTGCTCTTCTCCAAATATAGAAGAACTAACTTAACACGTTGTACTAGTTAATATACTAAATATTTAATAACTCATTATTCTTAGTATAAGAAGTCATTCTTCCACCACTGATTTTTAAAATTTTACCCTCTTTTAATAATTGATTCAATGCTCTTTCTATAGAGCCTTCACTAATATCAGGGCACATTTCCACGATTTCCCTTTTCGTTATTTTAGAAAGACTTTTTTCTATAATAATCTCAACTCTATCTTTTACCGTCAATTTTTTATTAGTGATATACTCAACTCTATTAGAAAAATCCTTATATGCTTTCAAAAATATACCAAGGTAATACTCTACAAAATAAGTATAATTATTTTTATTTTCATGCCAATAAACAGAACTTTTTTGTAAAGCATCATAATAACTTTCTTTTGAATTTTCAATTAATTTTTCAATACTTATATATTTACCAACAATATACCCACTTTTATAAAGTAACAAAATAGTTAATAATCTACTCATTCTTCCATTACCATCTATAAACGGATGTATAGATAAAAAATCAATAATAAAGATAGTGATTAACAAAAGTGGATTTATTTCACCTTTTACTATCTCTCTATTATAAGAATCACACAGTTCTTGCATTGCCATTGGAGTTTCAAAAGCAGATACTGGCTCAAATCTTATTTTTTTATTACCGAATTCATCTACTTCCTCAATAAAATTATCAGAAAATTTATATTTTCCTGCATTAGAAGTGACACTATACTTATATAAATCTCTATGAAGTTGCAATATAACACTAGAAGTTATAGGGATACTTTCATAATTTTCATGAATCAATTCAAGTACATCTCTATATCCAGCTATTTCCTCTTCATTTCTATTTTTAGGTTCCACCTTATCATTAATGATTGCCTTCATTCGAATATCTGTTGTACGAATACCTTCAATTTGATTAGAATATGTAGAACTCTGTATTTTGGCTATTTTTAGCAAACTAGTAAGAATATCTCTTTTTGATTCTATATATAATGTTTGCTTTCCTTTATATTCGTGAATGAAAGAAATCATATTAACAATATTAGGAGTCAATAATTTCTCTGATTCTTTTCTTAAATCATACTCTCGCATGCTACCCCTCCTCATTGCTACATTATATAGATATTTGTTGCAATTGTCAATCGTTTTGTAGCAATTGATGACAATTTAATTGATACAAAATAGCATAAATTATTGCAATTACTATATTATATATTATGGATAACCTACAAAAATATATAATGTTAATGTATGTCTTTTCAAACAAATTACGAATAAATTAAAAATAGTTATCATTTTCTACAATAACCATGAATAGGAATAATCTTCTTACTATCTAGGATAAGTTCATTATAATGAGTATGATAATCTGTCTCTTCTAAACGAATTAACTGTTTAGGAGTAATCAATCTAGTAGCACCATTATAAGAGTTATATATTTGATTATCAATAACAGCAACTGTATATTCATTGATTGAAGAAGCACGAATCGTCGCTCCATCTTTTTGGCAAGCACCTAATAAAGCATCATAAGAAATCTGATACTCAATGCCATCCATGGCATCACAAAAGGGAATAATTTCATCTTTAAGACTAATAGTTGCAAAAGTAATCACATCCCTATTAGGATGACATGTCCCTTTATTCCAAGAAATAACTTTATACTGATTACTTTCTAACTCATACTTCCAAACTCTTTCAACAATCTCTTCTAAGTCTTGCCGAAACTGAAAATCACCAAGTCCTGACTCATTAATACAATCAATCAAATTAAAATCATCTTCAGTAAGTAAATAGGAATAATCAATAACCAAACTTTCTAATAATTCTAACAATTGTTTTTTTCTTAAATCTATAATATTCATAACAATAGACTATCACCTATCCTAAAAAATGTAAATTAAAACAAAAGGAAAATTTTTTTTACGCATCCTATATTATTTTTTGAAAAGTGACAACATCTTAGCACCCTTTTATAATGTACATCTTGAGTTTATACAGTAATAACTTTCACCAGTCACCATAAATAAATTCGGAGAAAAATCCATAAAACTTTTCCTACTTTCATAAAGTAAACATACCATAACATAAGAAAAAAGGCAAATATGTAATACTTACCCTTTTACAACAATATTTACAATCTTTCCCTTAATAACAATTACTTTGACAATTTCCTTGCCCTCAATATGTCTTAATACATTATCACACGCCAAAGCCTTTTCTTTAATAGCATTCTCATCTTCATCACTAGAAATCACAATCGTACCACGAACCTTACCATTCACTTGAACTGCTATTTCCTTAGTAGACTCAACCATCTTAGACTCATCATATACTGGCCACTCTCCCTCGTAAATAGGGCTAAAACCAATTTGCTCATTAAGCTCTTCTGTAATATGAGGTGCAATTGGGTTTAATAAAATTAATAACAACTGGTAATCTTCCTTCGTAATAGATTCTAACTCCTCATAAGCATTCGCTAAAATCATCAAACTAGAAATAACAGTATTATAACCCATATTCTGCATATCATGTTCAATCTTTTGAATTGTCTTATTCTGGATAAATTCAAGACTCTCAGTAAATCCAGGCTTATCATTTAATTTATCCTTCATACGGCTAATTTTATCAAGAAAACGCTTACATCCTCTTAAAGAATCCACACTCCAAGCAGCATCCATCTGATAATCTCCAATAAACATCTCATAAACTCTTAAAGTATCGGCACCAAACTCTTTAACAACATCATCTGGATTCACTACATTTCCCTTAGACTTACTCATTTTTTGACCATCTGGTCCTAAAATCATACCATGACTAACACGAGTCCAAATCATTTCCTTATTAGGAACTAAGCCGATATTATATAAAAACTGTACCCAAAATCTTGCGTAAAGTAAATGTCTTGCTGTATGCTCCATACCACCATTATACCAGTCTACCCGACTCCAATATTTCATAGCATCCATAGAAGCAAATTCATGATCATTATGAGCATCCATAAACCGTAAGAAATACCAAGAACTTCCTGCCCAATTAGGCATTGTATCTGTCTCTCTCTTTGCGTCATGTCCACATTTAGGACACTTACAATTAACAAAGCTCTCTATATTTGCAAGTGGACTCTCACCATCTTCTGTTGGTTCATATTCTACAACATCTGGGAGCATCAATGGTAAATCCTCTTCCTTCATTGGAACCCAACCACACTTATCACAGTGAATCATAGGAATAGGCTCTCCCCAAAATCTCTGACGTGAGAAAATCCAGTCTCTCATTTTATAATTAACTTTTGCCTCTCCACAATGATGCTCTGTTAACCAATCAACCATTGTTTGAATAGCTTCTTCTTTATTCATACCATCTAAAATACCAGAATGAATATGAACGCCATCTCCTGTCATAGCACCAGATGATGTAATATACTCATAAGTCTTATTATGTAGCTCATCTTTAATTCCATTAAGTTGATTCTTGCTTACCCATTCCACATCAAATACTTCATCATCATCTAAGTTTTGCTCATTTCTTTTAACAGAGTTTAACTTAAAATAAAATCCAGTAGACTCAATATTAAAATATTGATCTTTATTATAGGCATAATAATGATGATTAATCTTAGGTAATTCCGCAATAAGCTCTAAATCAGTATAACCAGTCTCCTCCTCAATTTCTCTAAGTGCACACGCTAAAGGAGTCTCTCCATCTTTCATAGTACCACCTATAAATAATCTTCCGCCCTTATTATGCCAGTTAATAGTTAAGTACTTATCCTCCTTCTCATCATAAACAATCGCAACAATACTATTTTTCTGAATTTCATTCTCGTGAGGAGTACCAGTTACTTCTTCTAATACTTGAATAATGGGAATCCCAAACTTCTTTGCAAAATCATAATCTCTTTGATCGTGAGCAGGTACTGCCATAATAGCACCAGTTCCATAAGTTGCAAGAACATAATCACTGATATAAATAGGAATTTTACTATCATTAGCTGGATTAATGGCATAAGCCCCAGTAAATACACCTGTCTTATTCTTATTTAACTCTGTACGTTCCATCTCATTCTTCTTAGCACATTCTGCTCTATATTTCTCCACTGCCTCACGATTTTCTTTAGTAGTAATAGAAGAAACATACTGATGCTCTGGTGCTAAAACACAGTAAGTAACTCCATAAAGTGTATCAGGTCGTGTCGTAAACACTGTAAACTCTTTATCTTCATGGCCATCAACTTTAAAGTTAATATGGGCACCTACTGACTTGCCAATCCAATTAATCTGCCCAAGTTTCACGCGATTGGCAAAGTTAGTATCATCAAGTCCTTTTAGCAAATCCTCAGAGTAATCACTCATTCGAAGCATCCACTGACTCTTTTCTTTTTGAACAACTCGCTCACCACATCGCTCACAAACACCCCCTGCAGCATCCTCATTCGATAAAACACTCTTACAAGTAGGACACCAATTAACTGGAATGGAATCCTTATAAGCCATACCATGCTTATAAAATTGTAAGAATTGCCATTGTGTCCATTTATAATACTCAGGATCTGTTGTTGAAAACTCTCTGGTCCAATCAAAGGAGAATCCAAGAGACTTCATTTGTCCCTTAAATGTTTGAATATTTTCTTTAACTGCTTCCTTAGGATGAATATGGTTCTTAATTGCATACTGCTCAGCAGGTGCCCCAAAAGCATCCCAACCCATTGGAAAAAGTACATTATAACCTTTCATCCTCATCATTCGAGCAATTGCATCCTGTGCTGTATAACTTCGAACATGTCCAACATGTAGCCCAGCCCCAGACGGATAAGGAAACTCAACTAATACATAATAAGGGTTCTTATTACTATGGTTATCAGCAACAAACACTCTTTTCTCATCCCAAATTTTTTGCCATTTTTTTTCTATTTTACTAAAATCATACATCTTTTATCAATCCTTTCTTCACATAATAAATACCCACAAAATGATAACTAAGAAGTGCCAGTGGAATCACAACAATAAATGCTACTAAAATCTCCAAAATATAATGGTGAATCATCATAACTAAGGATACAATAAGGGCAACATCAAAAGAGGAAACAAGAGAAATAACAAGTAATAATCTCTTGTAATTAACCCGTTTTAAATCAATTTTATAACAAGACTCCAAATATCTTACTTCCATTGGTCTCTTCACTGAATTCCTTCTCTTCGCTTTCCTCACAATAAAAATCTGATAAATAAGAAAAATAAAGAAAAAAGTCATCATAAATAAAACAATCTCCTGCATATCAACCTCCAAAAAAAAGAGTTCTAATCAATAAGGACGATTTTATCGCGGTACCACCTTACTTCATAGAAACTCTATGCAACTTTAAAAAAGATAACGGTCTTACCCGAAATACTTAAAGGAAATCAAGTTCACTATTTTCTTTTATTTGTTTTCACCTACTACAAACTCTCTAAAAAAAGAAAAATAACTACTACTACTTCCAATATTTAAAACTACTAATAGTATACTATAAATAAAAATAAATGCAAGCAATTATTTTGTTTTTGTAAAATTATCTAAAGAATAATGAAAATATCTTTGAATCTCTTCTGGAAGACAATTCATTTTCTTAATCATAAGACTTTCTCTTGCTTCCTCATATTCTTCTAAACTATTTGCAATAAAAGGATGTAAAAATCGGCAATCCACATTTAAAACATATCCTGTTTGCTCAAAATGCTCTTTTTGTTCCCTATTTATATTACCAACCAAATCATCCACATTCTCTACTCTAGGCAAAGATTCTTCATCTCTTTTAGAAACAAGTGGCAAATCTAAATAAGAAAAATCGTCTACATAAGAAACTTCCATATTTTTTCCATCCAAAACACACTTAATATCAGAAAGACCGCTTACCTTTCTAACAGCAAAAGTCCCCCTATCATAAAAAACACCATTTATCATACAAGTCATTTTATCAAGAGAACAAAGCCCTCCTAAATTATGGAATAACAGTACCTGACCTGAATCACTATAAACATCACAAAATCCAAGTCGCTTTAATCTCTCTAAACGACTTACAAAAACCTGTTCTAAGTTTAAATGAAAAGAATCAGAAACAACAAATGGTTGTTCTAAAAGTTGAAAAGTTTGATACTTAAAAATATCAGAAGAATCTTTCTCCTCTTCTACTTCATTTCTATAAATATTCTGTAAATAAACATCTTGAAAGAAAAGATGAGCATTTAGTGAATTTAAATCCATACAAGTATCCCCCTTTACCGAAAATAGATTCTACCATAACTTGTGAATTTTTTCAAGCAATACCAAGAAAAAAAGTGGCACCACGCCACTAAACTTCTGCAATATATTCTAATAACTTCAAAAATAAGCTCATATACTCCTTAGACAATCCCTTCTTCTTAAGCTTACGAATTTCAATACGTTTTTTCTTAATAGGCTCCTCTCCAAAAATAATACTAGCAATTTCTTCTTTTAAGTAAGTATTAATCTGCAAATCCATCAAGATACTATCAATATCATCATTAATAACACGAACAGCATCAATTTCAATATCGCGTCCCTTGCAATTAACAGTAATTTGACCAATAGTCGGAGCATCCAAAACTTCTACCACAAAGTCATTTCCATCAATTCCTTTTCTGATATTTAAAGGAGTTGCATTATGGAATGCCGAAACATCATCGGCCTCTCTGGTATTACGGAAAACAAGTTTGTAGTTTCTCTTCTCAGGGACAATACCACTTTTCCCCTCAATAGAACGAATAATCACCGTATAATTATTACGCAAATAGTTATAATCAATCGAAGTTTTTAAGAAATAACCTTCTTTATACAATGAGGTAATACCATCATCATCATACAAAGTATAAGTATTAGAAACCCCTGGAAAAATATGAATTTCCATGTCCGTTGCAAGTCCTGTATTATTCCTATCACTCCTATTAGAAAGGGGAATAATAGACCCAGCATGAGCAAAAATTGGATAATCTTCATCACGAAAGAACGAAACATATTTTTTAGCACCAGGAAACTTCTTACCCGTTGTAAAATCATACCAAATGCCATCTGGTATAAAGAACCGATGCACAGTACGGTTCATAACCGTATCTTTTTTATCCAAAATAGGAGAAGCCATAAGCTGTGACCCAAAATAGTATTGATTACGATATAAAGTATCATCATAAATCCAAGGATAATTATAGTAAAGTGGTTGAATAACAGGCGTCCCTACTTGATGATACTGATAAGCTTCTGTATATAAATAAGGAATCAAGCGATGACGAAGTCTAAGATAATTAGCAACAATAGTCTCCGTCTTTACATCCCAAAGCCAAGGTTCTCTTTTATAATAAGGACCACGTGCAGCATGAAATCGAAAAACAGGTGAAAATACACCAAGTTGGACATAACGAATATAAAGTTCAGGATCCTCAATTCCTCCATGATTTCCAGCCACGTCATGGCTCCAAAAACTAACCCCAATATTAGCAGCATTAAGAAGCATAAAGGGTATTTTTTTAAGCTCATTCCAACTAACTTCACTACTTCCTGCATATAAAATAGACTGCTTATGCGGTGCATAAATAGAGTTACGAGATAAATATAAAGGACGTTTTGCTATGTTTCTTCCTGAATCTAAGTACTGATAATGATTAATCGCCCATAAATTTAAAAGATCATTATTACCGCTATAATCATTCCAAAAGAAATCAACCCCAAGAGATTCCAGTGGATGTAAGAAAACTTTAAAATAGACATCCAAAAGTTTTGGATTAAGTGGATCAAAAAGAACAATCTTACTCTCCTGAATTCCTAAATATTTAGAAGCTGTAGGAAAAAATGCTTCATGTGGATAAATCCCCGCAGTTGGATCTAATTTTAACCCAACACGGATATTTCTCTTATGAATTTTCTCAATTGTACTCGTTGGATCTGGAAACAATTCTTTATTAAAAGTAAAACCACTCTTAAGACCAACATGTTCTCCTACATTTCGGTAATGCCAATCATTATCTAAAAGTAAAATAGAAATAGGAATCTTTTTCTTTTCAAATTTTTTAAAAAGAGCATCTAGCTTTTCATCATTATATTCTACATTCCTACTCCACCAATTTCCAAAAGCATATCGTGGTGGTAAATCTGGAAATCCTGTTAATTTAAAATAATCAATTAACGCCTGAGAAAAATCTTTATCATACATAAAAACATAAATATCTAAACTTCCAGGCGTTCTATCTAAAAGGGTTCCATCCTCTGCAATTAATTTATTATTACTATCATTAAGACTAGCAAATCCCTCAAAAGAATAAAGTCCTTTATTATAAACATTGCTACTAGGAATATCGACAGATACCATATTACCATAAGCATTACGTACTTCAGGATGACCATAATACCAGTTTCGCTCCCTATCTTTATCATTACTAATTAAAGTAATCTTTAAATTTTTCATAGGATCAATACTACTTCCTTGAAATGGTTGTCCCTTTGCATAAGATAGTTTAAAATATTGAGTTGTAATTTCAAGGTAGGAAGCATCTTGTTGTACCTTAAAATCAGAAACTCCAAAGTTCCTTTTTCGAACCAACTGGGAAGGAATATCTACAAACTTACCAGTAGGATCATACTCAAGTCGTACTAAACGTGGAGACAAAACACTAATTCGATAGTTTTGCCCACGAAAGCAAGCCTTACTATCAGAAAAAGAATTTGTGTAATCAATTTCAAATTGTTTTCCTAATGGATACATTCGCTTCACCCTCTTATTATTCTAGTACTATAATACCATAAAAGAGAAAAGTTTCCAAGAAAAAAATAGGAAACCTCCCTATACCTTTGTAGAGTTACAATTGATGTGGCACCTAGAGAGTATACAAAAAGCGATAGAT
>CAMNSB010000043.1 GCA_946554325.1 uncultured Mycoplasmatota bacterium | reverse complement strand
AAATAAAGGATTAGGGAGATTTTATCTTTTAAAAAGTGTTTAAGTTGAGACTATATCCCACTTTTTTGGAAAAGGAAAGTGATTTTACATCTTTTTACATTATTTTACATTAATATAAAACTAACTCACTTCCATTTCTAATATCTGTATTTTTTAATATTAAATTTTCATTATATGCTTCTCCCGTTATACGGCTATATAACTTTTCTGTTTGTGTTATTTTATAATAACCTCCCCCAATATCTAGTAGTGCTTTTGCTAGAAGAGTTGTAATATCCCCTATTCTCTTACTTACAGGTAGAAACACTTCATATTTCTTTTCTATTGTTGGAATATATAATTCCACTAATACTTTATTTTCCATCTTCTGCCTCTTTTTCCATAAATTTTACTCTAATAGCATTTCCTCTTTTCATTACATACCCAAACTGTGGTGATAGAGGGGTCCTTAGAGTTCTAAGGGGTGTTATTAGATTATGAATAGTACTATTATCAATTCCACGTCCTAACCAAATACCTGATTCTACACTAACAAAAGATCTGAACCAACTTTCATAAGCATAAGGTTTTATTTCTGTTAGACGGTCTAGGAAGATAAAATTACAATTATTAAGAGAAGATACTTCTGTAAAGAAAGTTGCTAAATTGCTTTTTTCTTCTACTTTCATGTTTTTAATCCATTTGTCTACACCGTTTATCACTACTAATAGATTTTCTTTTTGCGTAATCTCTTTGATATAATGGTTTAGTTCTTTTTGGATATCATTTTGTTCATCTAGATAAATTGTATTTTTAAAATCCGTTGGTTGATACCACTTTTTTATATCCAGTAGTAATACTCGTTCTCCTTTTATAGTTTCTATTTCCTTTATTAGTAATTTATTAAAAGTACTAAGCATTTCTATTTCGTCCGAGTTTACTAATGTAATTAAGTTTTCTTTAAAGTTAAATGTAGCAATATCTAGAGATTCTTCTTCAATTCCCACTGGTATATTGACTTCGCTTACTTGTGTATTATTTTGTAAGTATTCTAGCGTTACTATTTCTGGTAGTACTGGTACTTTTGGTGCTTGTTCTTTCATTGATGTACTTAACGAATCACAAACAGCTTTTATATATGCACTTAGTTTATCCTGCTCGTGGATCATTGCTGTTTGGAATTCATATGGTTCTTCTTTTACGAGGGCCACTCCCCTTGTATCACTTTCTTTTATCATTGGGGCTTTTTTACCTAGTAACATATTATACTCTATTGGTGCACTTAGTTTTAGAGGAATAATGTTTGGAAAATTAGAACGCATACTTAGTCTTAAGGCTCTATCTGTTATTGCTGTTACTACTGAATATATACCATATTTATGACCATCTCTTACAATTTTTGATAATAAAGTATCTTTTTCTTCATAATTTTCTTTAAAGTTTTCATATCCTGATAATAGCAAAACTATACCTGGTAATTTGGTTTTTGATTGTTTAATATAGAAGTCATAACTACCATTATAATCTTGAAATAATTTTTTTCGCGATTCTATTTCGTCTATTAACATCTTTAGTAGTTTATCTACTTTTTCTTGTTCTTGGGCAAATATGACATCACCCACTTGAGGTGCTTTATTGTAAATTTTTAATGTTTCTGAATCAAAGTCCATGATATAAATGTTTAATTCTTGAGTTGTATAACTGGTAATTAAGGAATAAATGATAGCATTTGTAATAGTATTTTTCTCACCCATACTATAAATAACTACATTCCCTTTTTGAGCAAGATCCAGTGAAAGTAAGCCCTGTTCTTGAGCTTTAGGATTATCATATTCTCCTATTACTGCTTGTAGTTTAAATGGCGTTCTTACAAAATTATACTTTTGTTTTAGTCTATCTAGGTATATTACATCTTTTAGTTTTTCAAGCCATAATTCACGTATATGTATATTTTCTTTTTGAGCAAGGTCTGCTAAATACTTTACAATACTTGGAAGTTGTTCTCCTTTTACTTCTAGTCCTTCTTGCTTTGGAAAATCTATTGTTTTTATACTTTTTCCAATCGAATTAATAAACATGATAGTGTTATCTTGTTCATGAATGACTTTATCTTGGGGAATATATGCTTCCCCTGCCCATGCTGCCTGCCCTATTGAAAATAATTCATTGTAGCCCACTTGTAAGTAGAACCTTCCCACTTCTTTTAAATCGGCTGCATCAGGTCTTTTGATGACTTCATTAGAGTCTGCTGCTTCTTGTACTTTTAAACAAACACGGAATTTTGAGTTTGACCAAATTTGGTCGTTTACAATTCCACTCGGTTTTTGAGTTGCAAGAATTAAGTGGACTCCTAAACTACGTCCAATACGTGCAGTGGATATTAATTGTTCCATAAACTCTGGTTGCTGGCTTTTTAGCTCAGCAAACTCATCTGATATAATAAATAGATGAGAAACTGGCGTTTGTAATAATCCTTCTCTATAATACTTTTGGTACTTATAGATATCAATTGTACCTTCTCCAATTTTGTCTCTTGCTCCATTAAAGAGTGCCTGTCTTCTTTTTAGTTCACTTTCAATAGATGCTAAGGCTCTATTAATATCTGCTGTTTCTAAGTTTGTAATGGTTCCTGCTAAGTGTGGAAGCCTTAGTCCTGTTTCTTTATTTTCGAAAGCTCCAACTAGTCCTCCTCCTTTATAATCAATAAGAACAAATTGGACTTCTAGGGGATGAAAGTTTATTGCCATAGATAAAATATAAGTAATAATAAATTCACTTTTTCCTGATCCTGTCATACCAGCAATTAAACCGTGGGGTCCTTCTTTTTTTTCATGTAAATCTAATTTGAAGTCTTTTCCATTCATATCTATTCCAATTGGTACAGAAAGACTTATGATTGGATTATTTACTTGCCACTTTTCTAGTGGATTTAACTGTTCTATTCTTCCAGCATGATACATTTCTAGAAAACCTAGAGTTCTTGGTATATGAAATGTTTCATTTTTGTTTTTTATTGGAATATTGGAAAGCCTAAGACTACAATACTCTAAGTCAATTTGATCAAATTTTTCAATGGTAAATTGTTTTTGGGTTTCTTTGTTAATCTCATTTTCAAAAATTCCTCCTTGTTCATACCCATCTAAGCTAATAAAGGCTTTGGTTTGAGTTGGGAGATTTGCAATTGTTTGGGTTAGTATCAGAATACTAAAGCCTAGGTTTCCTTCTTGCTCTAGTATTTCGTTTATTATTTGATACTCTTTGGCCGTTTTATAATCATCTGTAATAATCATATAGTAATTATCAAAATTTTTATAAGTTTCTGCCTTATTTCCATTTGCTCTCTTAGCATATTCTTGTCTTGATTTCAGTATTTTTTGTAAATAGGAAGAAAGCTCTCTTCCTTCATCAAAATCATTTGTAAAAAAGCGAATATCTTTATTATCACTAAAAGCGTGCGGTAATAAATTCATATAATGCCAGCCTGTACTTTTTGCTTTACTAGTTAATACTACAATTTTTAATTCGTCATAACTGTGTAGTGCAATCATTTGGAGTATTAAGATATCTACGTATGATTTTATGTATTCATATTTTCCTGTTATGGCTAGAATGTTTTTTTCTACTAGTGATTCTACAATGGGAGTTCCATCTATTTCTTTATTATTTTCAATGATGAGACGCATTTTTTGATCTAGAGTGTCTTCCTCTAAGGTAAAGTGTTCACTTGGATAGTCTAGCTTTACTTTTAATGGTACTTTTCCTAGTCCTAGCCTTACTTTTAAGAAATCTTCTTGATGGAGTTGCCTCTCCCAGAGGTTTTTACTGCGGTTTGCTACAATATTATGACATTCTATAGGACTTATATTTCTGGATAGAAGAATTTGTCTTTGCTTATTTCCAATTTGTTTTAGTTCTTGCTCTTTCTTTTGTAAATATTCTCCATATTTTTTATTTATTTTTTCTATTTTCTTTTTTCGTTGTTTTTTAGAAAAAGATCTGTTTAGTGTAGGCCAAATTAGTGTTCCTGCCATCATCGAGATGGATATTGCAAGAGTTGGCATAACACTTAGAAAGTCTCTGTTTCCCTGTTTCATAGAAATAAAGGTTACTAAAAGCATGACAAAAGAAGTAGACCCCATTGTGATCATTGGTCCAATCGTTAATAATAGTGGGGTTTCATCCTCTTCTTCGATATTAGGATGGGATTCTATTTTCAATGTTTCCTCTTCTACTTTTTCTACAAATCTTGGAGACCGAGTAAAATAATCTTCTTCTTCATATAAATAGATTTCTTGTTCTTCTTCCTTGTCTAATGTTTGTTCTATTCTCTTTACTTCTTCTACTCTTTGTAGGAAATTTTCTTGATAATGCATGCTTCCTTTTGGATTATTGATAATTATGGTATTTCCTAGAACAATCATTTTTAGACCCATTACAAAAATTACATCACCATGACTTAATCTTGTGATTCCTACTGCTTTTTTATTATTTATAAAAGTTCCATATTGACTTTTTAAGTCCTCTAATAGCCATGTTTTTTTTTGATAAGTAAGCTTTAAGTGGGTTTTATTAATTAGTTCGTTTTGACAGCAAATGGTACTTTTTGGATCAGATCCGACTATTAAATCCCTATCACCATTTACTAATAGTCTTACCATACTGTCATCTCGAACTGGAGAAGTATATAAAATCAAATAACCTGGTTCATCTTTTACTTTTAAAAATAAAAATTGATACTCTTCTAGTAAAACTGAGCGTACTGGTTCATTATTTATGATAATTTTTACATTTTTATTACTGAAAGCAGCCCATTTGCCATCATACTCACTAATATTAATTATATTTTTCTCATTTGCCTCTTCTGTATCTTTTATCCAATAATTGCCATATATTTTAGAAGGTAGCGTAAAACTTATAAGTTTTTGTTTATTAATTACATATACTAACATTACTTGCTCCCTTCTATTCTCTATCATTATTATAATTGATTTTTACATACTTCGCAACAAACTTTTTCGTCTTTTCATACAAAATGACAGGCTCTATGGAATGTACTGTGGTTTATAGTTCATAAATCTTAAACTTAGTGCAACTTTAGTACAACACAGTTTTTTACAAAATGTTTTTGTGCAATAATTTGTTTGATTCTATTATTTTATTATTGTTTTTTTATCTTTTCATATTTTATTCAGGGAGTAATTCTTCTAGGTATGTTAGTACTTCTTTTCTTGTATAATGATTTTTATTTTTTATAAAATCAAAACCAATATTAATAATAGCCCCTAAATAAAATTTTGCAATAAATTCACTAGGTATTTTTTTATGGTTTAAGATTGCATCTTGTTTTAGTCTTTTTATAATATCCTCATTTAGGGTATCATAGATCATATCCATTGCAATACTATTTTTATTATTAATCATAATTGGGGTATAAATTTCTTTTTTCATCTCCATATGATCTAGGAGTATTTTTATCAGTTCTATATAGTATTCTTTTGAATTTGAAATATTTTTATTCTTTTCTAGCTCTTCTTTTAGACTTTCTTTTAAATCTTTAATTAAAGAATCTAGAAGCATATATTTGTCTTCAAAGTGTGTATAAAAGGTAGAACGATTAATATAAGCTCTTTCACAGATATCTGAGACTTTAATATCTTCAAATGGTTTTTCCCTCATTAATATTAAAAGGGACTCATAAAGAGCTTTTTTTGTTTTTATAATTCTTAAATCTATTTTTTTGGATTTCATTTTATCACCTGAAATTTATTATATACTTTTTTTAGACAGTTGTTAAGATAGTAGACAAAAGTTTATTATTTATCCATACATATTTTAAAAATTGTTGGTTATGCTACAGTTTATTTTTCTTGTTACTGATTTTTCTCTTGCTCTTACATATAATATTTTAGCGATGGAGGGATGTTATGAAAAAATGTGCAAAATTTATTACAGATCATAGTTTTTTTATTGTGATTCTTTCCTTATTATTACTGATTCCAGCACTAATAGGATACAAAAGTACAAAAATTAACTATGATATTTTGGTTTATTTACCAGAAGATATTGAAACCGTAAAAGGACAAGATATTTTAACGAAACAGTTTGGGATTGGTGCTTTTTCTTTTGTGATGGTAGATAAATATGAGGGGTATGAGATGCTGCTACTTCAAGAGAAAATTAAAAAGATTGATGGAGTTGTGCAAGTTTTTAGTGTTGCTAATATTACCGATAGTGTCATTCCTATTTCTATGTTACCAGAAGAGATTCAGAAAAAAATTTATCATAAAGATGAGACGATGATTTTGGTTACTTTTCAAGACTCCATTTCGGATGAGGCGACAATGGAAGCGGTACGAGATCTTAGAAAAGTAGTTAGTGATGATAGTGTTGTCAGTGGAATGACTTCAATGGTTCTAGATACAATGGATTTATCTAATCAGGAAATTGTTGCCTATATCTTTATCGCAGTTGGGCTTTGTCTTTTGGTGTTACTTTTTGCAACTGACTCTTACCTTATTCCTTTTTTCCTTCTTGGAAATATTGGTGTTGCTATTCTTTATAATATGGGAAGTAATATTTTCTTGGGTGAGATTTCTTATATTACGAAGGCAATTACGGCTGTGTTACAATTAGGAGTTACTACAGACTTTTCGATTTTTCTTTATCATAAATATGAACAGGCAAAAGAGAAGTATTCCAATAAACACAAGGCGATGCAAGAGGCCATTATTGAGACATTTCAGTCAATTTTAGGATCTTCTCTTACCACGATTGCAGGATTTTTAGCTCTTTGTTTTATGGATCTTACCTTGGGACGGGATATTGGTCTTGTAATGGCAAAGGGTGTCGTGTGTGGTCTTATTACTGTCCTTACTCTCTTTCCTGCCTTCATTCTTGTTTTTGATAAGTATATAGAAAAAACAAGACATAAAAACTTTTTTCCACAGTTTGATGGTATTTCTAATTTTGTGATACGCCATAAAGTAATTATTGTAATTTTATTTTTGATTTTATCCGTTCCTGCCATTTATGGAAATAGTCACTGTGAAGTTTACTATAAGCTTGATAAGTCCCTACCACAGAGCCTTCCAAGTCAAATTGCTAATTCTAATCTTGCAGAGAAATTTCATATTGTATCCCCTGAAATTATTTTAATTAATAAAGATTTATCTCGAAAGGATACACGTGAGATTGTGAACAAGCTAGAAAAGGTAAAGGGTATTGATTTGGTACTTGCCCCTACTGTATTACTTGATGATTCTGTTCCTTTGGAGATGCTACCTTGTGATATTGTCTCTTTGGTACAAAATGAAAATTTGCAACTTATTATTTTGAATTCTACTTATGAAGTGGCAAGTGATGAGCTGAATGCACAGATTGATGAAATATCTAAGCTTGTCAAGAAGTATGACAAAAAGGCAATCATTGCTGGAGAGGGAGCACTTACGAAAGATTTAGTGGAAATTGCTGATCACGATTTCAAAATTGTTAATTATATTTCGATTGCTGTTATTTTCATCTTGATGCTTGTTGTTTTAAAATCTGTTAGCTTGCCATTTATTTTAGTGGTAGCGATTGAGTTTGCCATTTTTCTTAATATGGCCTTTGCCTATTACACAGGGACTACTCTACCTTTTATCGCATCCATTGTGATTGGAACCATTCAGTTAGGGGCAACGATTGATTATGCTATTTTAATGTCTACTAAATATTTGGAAAATAGGAGTCATATAGATAATAAGAACGAAGCAATGAAAGAAACACTTTCTAAGACTGTTCCTTCTATTATTGTTTCGGCACTTTGCTTCTTTGCTGCAACATTTGGGGTAGCCATTTACTCTAAAATTGATATGATTGCCTCTATTTGTAAGCTTTTATCAAGAGGGGCTATTATCAGTATGCTTTCTGTGACACTTATTTTACCAGCACTGCTTTTGATTTTTGATCAAGTGATTATGAAAACAACAAAAATTAGAAATGAGGGAGATTTATGAAAAATAAAAAAAGAATGTTTATGATGGGAGTTTTCGCTAGTTGTATGTTGATACCAACTTCTGTTTCTGCACTTACGAAGAGTGAGACAATTTATGCTAATTTGAATTATGATGGAAGTTTTTTAAAGTCTTCTGTTACGAATCATTTAGCATTTTTAGAAAAGAAAGAAGAAGTAGATGAGACGATTTTAAAAGACATTTTAAATATTAATGGAGATGAAAAATTTAAGACGGACGGCAATAAAATTGTTTGGGAAAATAAGGGACGTGATATTTTCTATCGCGGAACAACAGAGGAAGAGATTCCTATTGATGTTGAAGTTGAGTACTTTCTTAACGGAAAGCGTCGAAGTCCTAAAAAGATGATCGGGAAAAAAGGAGAGGTCAAAATTGTTTATCATTTTGTAAATAAAGATAGGAAAACGGTTCAAATTGGTGGATGTCGAGAAGATGTTTATACTCCTTTTGTCGTTAGTGTTGGTACTATTATAGAAGGAAAAAACAATAAAGATTTCTCTATTACAAATGGAAAAGTGATTTCTACGGGAACACGTAGTATGATTGTTGGACTTTCTGCTCCTGGGTTATATGAGAGTACGGGAATCTCTGAGCTAGAAGGTCTTGATGATATTACTCTTTCCTATTCTACCACTCACTTTTCTATGCAAAATACTTATATTGTGGCAACACCTAAGATGTTATCCGAAAAAGAATTTACTGTGCTTGGAAAAGTTGATGATCTTTATCAGAGTATGCAGGCGTTAGATTCCAATATGCAAAAGTTAGTTTCTGGAGCGACAGAAGTTTCTAGTGGTGCTACTACACTTTATGATGGTGGTAAGAGTCTTCGGTATAATATGGGAGCCATGCACGAAGCTTCTTCTAGATTAAAAAATGGTTCTATTACTTTAAATGAAGGGCTTACTGCTTTAAAGAATGCTATTTTACAGATGAAGGGAAGTATTCAAAATCAACTGCAAGGAAAAAGTGTGGATGAAGTAATTGCTACTCTTCAAAACCTAAAAGCACAAAACC
Organism: uncultured Mycoplasmatota bacterium; assembly: GCA_946554325.1. GTDB lineage: Bacteria > Bacillota_I > Bacilli_A > RF39 > UBA660 > MGBC119817. Next base: position 4,208 of record CAMNSB010000043.1, on the reverse strand, counting down.
AGCTTGTTATAGAAAGCACGTTACAAAAGAGTGGAAAAAGTTTTGTTGAATTAGAATCCATTTATGTACAAAACCATCTCCAAAACTATCAAGCACAGGGAGATAACGATCCACTTGGAGCACTAAAGAATGCTTATGAACTATCTTTATTACTTACCGGAAATAATTCGGCTATTGATATTAGTCTTAATGTACTTTCTTCTTTTCACCAAATCGATTTACTTCTTTCTAGCATTGAACAATTAGAAACTGGCTCTTCTACTTTAAGAGCGGGACTTACTACTCTCTCAGATGGTAGTAAAAAATTATATCAAGGTAGTCTTGATATAGAAGAAGGAATGAAGAAGTTAATGGAGGGAAGTGAGCAGTTAAAAAATGGATCTAGGGCTTTCCAAGAGCAGGGAATTAAAGAGCTTGTTGGGTATAGCAATACTGTTAAAAAATATAGTGATAAAATGGACGCTTTAGTATCACTTAGTAAGGAATATAAGGGGTTTGCTTCTTCTAATAGTGACTCTACTCTGTTTGTTTATACCATATCATCTATCAAGTGATTGAGTTTGATTTTCAAGTCACCAATATTTTTCTTATGTAACTTCATAAAACAACAATAAATTATAGAAGTTGTAGTATAATAAAGTATAGGAGATGGTTTTATGGAAAAATTTGAAATATTAACTGCAATTTCTAATTTAAGGAAATACCAAACTGAAACTAATAGAATTGAAGCTAAAACAGCTAGATTCGGCTTTCCTAAAAAATGTTATGATACTTTTTCTAGCTTTTCTAATAAATATGGCGGGATTATTATTTTTGGGTTAAGTGAAGAAAATGATTTTCAAACAGAAGGAGTTTATAACTTAAATGACTTACAGAAACAAATTTCTTCATTATGTAGTGATTCTATGGAACCTGCGATTCGTGTAGATATGGTTCCTCTAGAATTTGAAAAAAAGCATATTTTAGCAGTAAAGGTTAATGAAATTCAACAAAATAAAAAACCTTGCTATTACAAACCTAAAGGATTAAAAAATGGTTCTTATACCAGAATTGGAGATCGTGATGAATTAATGACTGATTATGAAATCTATGCTCTTCAAAGCTATAATGATGGTATTCATGAAGATATCCGTCCCACTAAGCGTGCTTCTATAAATGATTTAGATCAGGAAGCTCTAAATGCATATATTCAAAAAGTAAAATTAGAAAAGCCCAATTTTTCAAAAAATAGCAATGAAAAAATACTTCGGCTAAGTGGTGTTTCTGATTATACAGAAGGAAATATATATCCAACACTTGCTAGTACTATGATTTTTGGAGAATACCCTCAGGCGTTTTACCCTCAACTTTTTGTGGCTTGTACTGTGATTCCTGGAACAGAACTTGGTGATATAGGTGAATTAGGACAACGCTTTAATGATAATAAACGTGTCGAGGGAACTATTGAACAAATGCTAGAAACAACTTTAAACTTTTTAAGAAAAAATATGAAAACTCGTGTTATTATTGATTCTGATGGTGTTAGAACAAATGAATCTGAGTATCCAATGCTGGCTCTTAGGGAAGCCGTTGCTAATTCTTTAATTCATAGAGACTATAGCATTCAAACAGAAAACGCTTATATACAAGTTTATATGTATGATGATCGTATTGTTATTCAAAACCCTGGTGCATTATATGGAATTAATAAGCTAGAAAAACTAGGTACTGACACTATTATGGAGTCTAGAAATCCAACTATTGTTAGATTACTAGAAGAAAAAGGCTCTGTTATTGAAAATCGCCATTCTGGTATTCCCACAATGAGAAGAGAAATGAAAAGGTATGGATTACCAGAACCAGAATTCTATGAAGAAAGAGGTAGCTTTAAAGTGGTTTTTAGGAATGGGACTTCTATGATAAGTGGACAACAAAGTGGACAACAAAGTGGACAACAAAGTGGACAACAAAAAACTAGTTTAGAAGAATATAAAAATATTGTAGTTGATTTTTGTCAAGTAGGTAAAAGTGCAAAAGAAATTAGTGAATTATTAAAAATTAAATCTCGACAGTATATATCTACAAATATTATTAAACCTCTTATTAACGAAGGTAGACTAGATTATACAAATAAGAAAAGCATTAATGCTAAAAACCAAAAATATATTGCTCTAAGAAAAGATACATAGTCTTTTCTTTTTTAGCACTCTTTATTGACTTTTGCTAACGATGGTGTTACGATAAATTTGTTAGAAATTTCTAACAGTTAAAATTTTAAGAAAAGAGTTGATTAATGTATGAAAAAACAGTTTAAAGCAGAGTCTAAAAAGATTCTAGATATGATGATTCATTCTATTTATACGAATCGAGAAATCTTTCTTCGAGAACTTATTTCGAATGCGAGTGATGCTCTTGATAAGCTTTCTTATGAGAGTCTAACAAATAAGAATATGAAAATTAAGAAGAAAGAATTAGAGATTCGTCTTATTCCTGATAAAGAAGCACGTACTTTAACAATCGTTGATAACGGAATTGGTATGACGAAGGAAGAGTTAGAAGAAAACCTAGGTACGATTGCAAAGAGTGGGTCTGAACTTTTCAAAGAAAATATGAGCGATGATAAGAATATGTCTATTATTGGACAGTTTGGTGTTGGTTTCTATTCTGCTTTTATGGTTAGTGATAAAGTAGAAGTGACTAGTCGTTCTATCCATAATGATGAGGCTTACATTTGGACTTCTACTGGTGCAGATGGTTATACTATAAAAGAAGGAGAAAGAGAATCTTCTGGTACTACGATTACTCTTTATTTAAAAGAAAATACAGAGGAAGATAATTATGACGAGTTTTTGGAGTCATTTAAACTTGAAAGTTTAATTAAGAAGTATTCTGATTATATTCACTATCCTATTCGTATGTTAGAGTCTCATATGGATGAAGATAAAAAAGAAGAAATTAGTGAAGATAAGACTTTAAATAGTATGGTTCCTATTTGGCATAAAAAGAAAAAAGATGTAAAAGATGAAGAATACAATGACTTTTATATCGATAAATTCTATGATTATGAAAAACCACTTCGTGTGATTCAAAGTGACGTAGAAGGAAGAACTAGCTATAAAGCACTTTTATTTATTCCAAGTCATGCTCCATTTGATTATTATAGTAAAACTTATGAGAAGGGCTTACAACTTTACTCTCGTGGAGTTCTTATTATGGATAAATGTAGTGACTTACTTCCTGATCACTTTAGTTTTGTAAAAGGAATTGTTGATAGTGAAGATATCTCATTAAATATTTCTCGTGAAACATTGCAAGATAACCATACGCTTACTGTTATTGCGAAAAGTTTAGAGACAAAGATCCGTAAAGAACTAGAAATGATGTTAAATGAAGAGCGTGAGGATTATGAGAAGTTTTATAATGACTTTGGAATGCAACTTAAATATGGTATTTATAGTAGTTATGGAATGAATAAAGAAACTCTTCAAGATTTACTCTTATTCTACTCTTCTCGAGATAAAAAATATGTTACTTTAAAAGAGTATACTGAGAGAATGGTAGAAGGACAAGATAAGATTTATTATGCTTGTGGTGAAAGTCTTGATAAGATTGATTTATTACCACAGGTAGAGAGAGTACGTGAAAAATATGAGATTTTATATTTAGTAAACTCTATGGATGAGTTTGTATTAAAAACTATGATGAATTATAATTCTACTTCCTTCTTGAATATTTCAGATGAAAGTTTGGATCTTGATAGTGAGGAAGAAAAGGATTCTTTAAAGAAGGCAAATGAGGATGCAAAAGATATGTTTTCTTCCATGAAGGAAGCATTAAGTAATCAAGTAGAGGGGGTACAGTTTACTCATAAACTTAAAAATCATCCCGTTTGTTTAACCTCTAAGGGAGAAGTTTCTCTTGAGATGGAGAAGGCTTTAAAAGAGATGCCAAATGGCGAAGGAATTAAAGCCCAAACTATTATGGAAATCAATGAGTCTCATCCAATTGCAGAAAAATTAAAAGCTCTTTACAAAGATAAAAACGGTGAAGAACTCGCACAATATACTAAAATTTTATACGCTCAGGCTAGGCTTATTGAAGGACTTAGTTTAGATAATCCAACAGAGATTAGTAATCTTGTTTGTGATATTTTGGCAAAATAAAGAACGCGGAAGTGAACTGAACCCCAAAAGTTGGACAGTTTATAAATAATTTCTAATTAGAGGATT
>CAMNSB010000042.1 GCA_946554325.1 uncultured Mycoplasmatota bacterium | reverse complement strand
AAGTTCATTCATCATTAGTTTTTGGCTTCACCAACACTACTTGACATTTAACCCATCTAATACTACGAAACAAAACCAATACGATGAATAGGAAAAAATCGAAATGTTATTTTTCCATTAATATCTTTTTTGGGAATAAGTCCAATTTCTCTACTATCTAAAGAATTTTTTCTATTATCACCAAGTAGGAGATACATATCCTTAGGTATCTTCTCATATCCAAGTGATTTTAAGTAAAAGTCTTTATATTTCATATTCCGAGAAAGATACTTTTCTTTATAAACTTTATCATTAATATATAACTTATTATCAATAATATTAACACGTTCTCCTGGAAGACCTATTACTCTTTTAATTAAATATTTACTATCAGCATAGTCTAATGATACAATATCACCTCTTTTAATATCGAAAAATCGATATCGAGCCTTATTCATAATAAATACTTCCCCATCTTTTAAAGTTGGATTCATAGAATCCCCCACTACCTGCGTAACGGATGCTACATAACAGATAATAAATAATATAATAACAATCACGACGATATATTTTGCTATATCAAACAAAGTCTCACGTATATCTAACCAATCCATACCAACTACTCCTATCTTATTCAAAATAAATATAAAAAGGAATTAAAACTAAAATTCTTACATAATTCATTAATATCCTTATGAGCATCCATCTCAACATTTGTCCGTTCCTTACACTAATTTTCCACGAAATAGTTTTCGTGGAGCTTTAAAAGATTGGAACCTTTTGAATTTCTCAACTAACCACGAATGGACTATTCATATTTCCATCTCCTGAGGTGATTTTAGTCCCAGAAGCAAGTGAGATTGCTGGTCTAACACCAAAAGAACTATATACAAAATATGGATATGAACTAAGCAAACCATTAGACGATATAAAAATAGCATGAGGTCCATAATTTCCAAAAGTAAGATTAAAATTAACATCATATGGTGTTAAAGTCCACCAATCCCGACTTGTATATAAATAATAACTAGAATTATTACTATTTATCCCTCCTGCCAACATAACCTCATCCACTGTTAATAAAGCTACTGGATAAGTGAGTAAGCCATTTCCATTTGCCTCACGTACTGTGAATTTATCAATATTATTTACACATCCCAAATTTGGTTTTCCCATTCTTTCTTCTATTCCAAAAGAAGTAATATCCCCATCATCATAATGATCAATTCCAACAATATTTCGATCGTTACACCAAATTGTATCCTCCAATTTACTAGTATAACTTGTCATATTCGTTTGATACCAAGTATCAATTACCTCTTTTATCGCAGAATCTTTGGTGTTATTTAGCATATAGCCTATTTTTTCCTTTTCTATAAGTTCATACTCAGTCAAAGAAATATCAGGATAGCTAGAACCTATTTCATTATTAAAAGCACTGATTCCAATTTGTGTAGCATCCCCTGTTGTATTGGTACATTGTCCGTTTGCATCAGGACTTCCATTATAAATCAGTTTTACTCCACCTGTTTCAGTAGTCCTTACTATCTTCCAACAGAATCCTCCAAACTTTACATTGTTATCCGTCACTGCTCCCCTATAATAATGTACTGGAAAGGCGTCATCTTTTGTGGAAGAAAAAGTATATATACCCTTTCCATTCGTATCAGAGGAAATAGCACCAAAATTGATTCCAGTACTTGCTGTTACAAACTCACTTGGTATATTATCTAATACTGCACTTTTCGCTATTTCTGCATATAAAGATTTTCCTATTTCTTGCATTGCTTCTATCCTAAGTTGTCCTTTAAACATAGTCTCCATCACTTCATTCGTAGCATTCTCATCTATCCACATTTTTAAAACATAAGTATATTTTGTTTTAGGAGCGATAGTTCCTGTTTCTAGTACTCGATTTGGAACAGTTCCAATTTTGTCTAATAGTTGTAAATCCACTTCACTACCATCTTTTGTAAGTTGGTATTTAATGAAAGAGTCACTCATTCTATTCTGTCCTTCTGCTAGGTCTAAATCATCTAAATAAATGGTATAATCACTGGTTACATTTCCTTTATTCTCTAAAGTAAAAGTATAACCTTCTTGAGCAAGTCCATCTTCGTTACTGACAGGAACTGCTTCCGTAAACGAAATACCTCCTGCCATCGTATCATCGAGTTCTAACTCCAAACTTCCTGCCGTTAGAATCGTTAACTCTTTACTACCTCTAAGTGTTAATTGCAACCAGGCATAAGATAGTCCTATTAACATAAGGACTGCACTTACCCCTACAAAGATCCCCATCTTATGCTTCCTTATCCAATTTTCTCCTCTTTCTTCCATCACTATTCTCCTCTACTTTCTAATCTAATTATAATAAAAGAAAGAAGAATGTACAAGCTAAAAACAAAGCTATTACAAAATTAGACAATTAAAAAGAGCCAACTAGCCCTAATTTTTAACATTACAATAGGAAACAACTTTTTTTATGGACTTGCCTGATTTTCATCTGGACTTTCTAAATCATCAGGAACTTCCTCCACTACTTCTGGAAAGCTCTCTGAAGGAGGAACCACTTCCTCAGGAGAAACTACAACCTCTTCTTGATCTTCCTCTTTTTTCAAATAACCAACAAACAAGAATTTACCTTGCTCTGTCTGATAAGTATCATCACTTCTCTCCAACGAAAACTGCTGTGTAACAAGATTCATAATAGAAATAGGATCTATATCATGAATATCTCTTCCTTCATGTATTACTTCTATCTGTAAAGATTCACCCTGCTCCACTACCGAAATTGGCATCAAGAAAATCTCATATACTCCATCTTTTACTACAATATCTAAGGCACAAGAATCGGTTTTATCTCCAATAACAAAAGTAGTAGAACTAGTCTCACTAGAGCCATCTAATACACGAAGAACTTCTTCATGATGAATCACTTTATCACGAATATTAGGCGATAGATGAGAATTTGTCAAAATACTAGCGACAAAAGTTTCCTTTCTCATATCAGAGTCTTTTACATATAAAGAAATTTTAAAATCTTGTACTAACTTAGAAGAATTAGCAAGAATTTTATCATCTAACACCATCTTACTCTCACTAGAATCAAATGTAATTCCCTCTATTGTAGCATTATTTTGAATCACAGCAGAAACACCCCCCAAAGAGGAAATATAATTAGAAATCAAATAAAATCGATTCATATCACCAGCACAATAATAAGTCTTTAAATAATAGGAAAAAGTCTCATCAATAGAATCACTACTATCTGTAAAATACATCACATTTTTTTGCGTCTCTTCACGATTTTCATAATAAGTCCTAGCATATCCAATAAAGCTATCCAAAACAGTGTAATTATAATCATAATAATCCCGATAATCAATTTGAAGTCCTAAAATATCTTGATAATGATCAAAACTTTTAATATAACTTTCAATAGCCTCTTTGTAAGAGTAATATTCAGGATTATAAAGCAATATATTTTGAATCAAACTATCTTGGAACGAATGAAAGAAAGAAGAATTAGAATCTGCTTGTTCTTCATTTACTTCTTCTATCTCATTTGAAAAAGTAGAAATAGAATCAGAAAAAGAATACTTTTGATATAAAAAATAATCTTCATCGTTCACACTCTCCAAAACAGAAACGGAAAATGAGGCATTTTGATTAGAATCAATAAAATCAATACTATCTATATCACAGGTAAATGTAGTCTCCATTTCATTTTGATCCATAGAAGAAATAATAGAATCTGGATAATCACTCCTACATCCAACTGGAAGCAACAATTTATAATGAGTAGACTCTCCGTCTTTCACATTAATAGTATCTTTAAAAAGAGAAAAAGAGAAAGTAAGTTCGCTAGGAGATGTAGATACCAAATTAATATTTCCCTCTTCTTTTTGTACAAGTGTTAAACTAGAGTGATATTTCAAGTAATCAGTCTTAGTTTCCTCATACCTAGCAGTAGAAGTAGGAATATCAAAACAAAAAGATGTAATAATCATTAAGAAAAGAAGGAAAACACTTTTAACGACATAAATGTTATTTTTATAAATATAGTTCATCTTATTTTCCTCCTTTCAATTGTTTTGCTGAATAAGAAACTTTTACAATTTCCTGATTAATAATACTTTTTTCTTGATATTCATAATAAGGACTATCCCCATCATGATAAACTAAATTCTCGCCAGTATAACGAACAACGATTTTGTAGGTAACCTTTTTCCCTTCATTAGGAGCAATTACTTTTTTTAATTCAATTAAATTGGTATTCTTCGAAAAAGAAATAGCAGTATAGTCATTATCCCCCTCTTCCCTCTGATATAGTCCAACAATATCAAAATCACTATCAATGAAAATTGAAAGTACAAACAGAGTACTTACCTCAAAGTCTACATCCGTTTGAAAATAATAAGAAATAGGAGAAGTAGGACGAAAAGAGCCCATCTCACAGACTTCTCCACCTGGCACACATAAAGAATTTCCGAGATAAGAAATATCAGCATCAAATTTAGCTACACGAGCATTGCTATTACTACTAATCATCGAAATATATTTAGAATAAGTTACTACTGTCGTAAACAAAAATAAAACAGCAAAATACATAACTAAATAACGATAAAAAACTCTTCTATAATTCTTCCTTGAAAATAATCTTTTCATGGTTCATTCACCCTCTTCGTTGTTTTCTCCTAGCCCTCTTTTTTCTTCTTTTATTATTGTTTTTCTTTCCCTTATAATGAGAAACTGTATGAACATTCTCTTCTTTATTCTCTTTTTCTAAAGACTCAAGAAACTCTTGATATAAATCATAATTCTCCTCTGCAGTAAGATAAGAAATACCAAAAATAATAATGATAACTACTGCAATCACAATAGGATTTTTAAAAAATCTAACAATAATTCCTGCATTTGGTATTCTAAATACATACTTTCCAACAATACTTGAATAAACAGTAAGAGAATCATTGGTAGGATTAAAATCTCCTTTTGTAATAACCCCTTTTTTTGAGACAGAAACAATTCTATGTGTTACAAGATTATCCTCTTTATCATAAAAAGTAACAATATCCTTCTTATGATAATTTTTATCTTTGGTAGAAATCAGTATATAGTCTCCTTTTTCAATAGTAGGATACATAGAAGAAGAAACCACTTCTAATAAAGCATATCCATTGAAAGTAGAAAGAGGCTGTTTGAGTACTTTCAAACTGATAAACTGATAAATATCAAGTAACAAAATACCTGCAAGTAAAACACTACTAATACTTATTATTTTTTTTTTTACTTTTTTCACATCAACACCTATTTAGAACATTTGACATTTTCTTTAAAATGAAGGGCAACAGATAGATGATACTTATCATTTATTGTTTCATCATATTGAGAAAGACTAGCCTGATTTCCAATTAATGTATCCAACTCATCTGTAGCAGAATCAATCTCTACCCACTTCCAAAATAAAGTAATAGGAACTTCTTCTCCTCTTTTGAGAGTAATAGGTGAAGAAAATGGAATCATCCGTCCCTGGTAAGTAGAAGAAGTAGGATCTACATCATGATTCAAAATCTTATATTGGTCAAATGCACCATAATGATACCTGATATCATTAGACTGAAGTGGTCGATGCTGAAGAATGTATCCCATATTAAGGCACCCTTTTTTAGGAATACAAATCGTATCTTCCAATAAGGTAATTCCTGTAAGAGTAAGAGAATCCACATATTCATTTTTGAAATTCATAATATAATAACCCTTAGCACCAGGATAAATAATTTTATCTTTATGATACATATGATAGTACTCTTCATTATGAAAGATAGGAACATCTTTTAAATAAAGGGTATGCTCTTTTAAATCATCTGTCATAGTACTAGGATTTTCTTCATATAGAGCATATAATTTAGTATCATCTGTAAGTTTAGAAACTATTTTTTTATCTTCTAGGTTATATAGAATCTCTCCATCTATTCGATCACTATAACCTCTAAACTTATAATATTTACAAGGATCCTTCTCATCTAATTTATAAGGAGTTCCATACTCCGATAAATCAATACTTTCACTTTCTGAAAGTAAGAAATGATATTCTTTTTCTGTCACATTATACTGTCCATCCCCAGCAGAAAGGGTCAAATGATATTTACGAGTAATATCAATAGAAATAGATTTTGGCGTCATAAATTCTTGACCTGCAACCAACCCTTTTACAGAAATGGTTGCCTTTCCTTCCTGATTTCCTACTACTCGAATAGCAAGAGAAGTAGGTCCAAGTTCAGAAGGCGTGTATTCTAAGGCCTCAATATTAGAACTATCGGTAGTAACAATAATACAAGTATCTTTCTGATTCACAGAACAGATTTTTAATTCTTTTCCATCATCACTCCTAGTAACTTCTACTTTACCAGTAAATAAATTAGTATGTAAAATAGCATCTACATCTCCCTCTAAAACACCATTATCATTAGTTGCAACACTCATCGATAAATGATCAGAAACAGGAGTAATATATGGTTCTCTTCTATCAAACACAACTGTAGTAGCAGAAGAAGTATCTTTATAAGATAAAGTAAGATTCATCTCTTTACCATATAAATCATTCATCTTAGAAACATCTGGTTTTAAAAGGATAACTCCTTTCTCTGGAAATTCATAAGATAAAGCAGGCACAAACTCTTCACTAATACTTGCTTTTATCAAAGATAAATCATAATCATTTGTCAAAACACCATTTTTATAAACTTGATAAACAAGTGCATAATCCAAATGATCTGTATACATCTCAAATTGATAATATTTACGTTCTATCTTTATTGTATATTTACTTTCTCTATAAATAGTAACAGTATATTCTCCTACACTACCATCCTCTGCCGTAACACGAATGACCACTGTATTGTCTCCATAATTTAAAGGAAAATCTTTCAAAGAAGAAACCTTTTTTCCATTATAAGTAATACTTGCTTTATTACTTTCTAAAACACCTGTAATATCAATCTTATCAGTATCAGCACCCACTACAACACGGTAATGTCCTTCTTCTTTAGAAAATGTTGGACTAAGCGTTCCTGTACTCACTTTAATATCTTTTAAATAATGATTATCATCTTTTTTAGAAGGTTTCTCTTGTTCAAAATCTCGATGAATGACAACCACATAATCACGATATTCTCCATTTTCCGCTCGAACACGAATCACCACTGTATTATCACCATAATTCAGTGAATAATCTTTTAAGGAAGACACTCTTTTCCCATTATAAGTAATACTAGCATATTGACTACGAGCAAATGCTTTCAGATCAATTTTAGAAGTATTAGAATCTACATAAACATCATACCTCATACGATAAGGATCAAACTTAGGTTGAAGACTTCCCTTACTGACCCAGATACCTTTTAATAAGTTATCAAAACTACGAGGTCTAGAGGCAGAACCTTCATTAATAATATTTAAATAGTATAAAGCGTTATAAACTTTACCATTATACTTAATGGATACTGTAATAGTAACCTTTCCAGTCTTATAAGCTAAAATTTTAAAATAGCCATTATGTATCGTTACTTTGGCAAGTTTTGAATTACTAGACTGAACTTTTACTTTCCCACTTAATCCAACTAAATGATAAGAAACTAACTTTTCATTGAACTCCGATAGATTAATCGTTCCTCGATTACTAGATAGTTTGATATAACGACTCCGTTTTTTAATATGTACACGTAACGTCGCTTCATAGTGTTTATGGTTCGTAGTAGTTTGTAAAACCACATCTACAAATCCCTTTTTCTTAGCATTAATCACAACATGCTTTCCAACAACATAGCAGGTAGCAATAGAAGCATCACTAGTAGTACAAGTAAATTTCTTTGGTCGAATTTTTTTATAAGAAAATCCCATTTTACTTTTAGCATCATCCAAAGAAATAGTTAAATAATCCTGATCAAATCTCAATTCTTTATTACGCCTTGTTTCAAGATCATCTATATTTTGATCAATACTAAAATCTCCCTGATTAAAAAATCCATCTCCAATTTTACCAAAGAATAAGGAAGTACAACTGCAACTAGTAAGAAGTGCTAAAAGAATGAGCATAAGGATAATAGCATAAATAATAATACGTTTTCTTCTATCTTTTTCTGTTTTTTTCTTTTTATACATAACTAATCTCATCCTTTCTAAAATTTAATTTCCAAATAAACCTACGAACATCATAGGCTTATTTGGAAGTTAAAAAACTTCCTATTATCTGTATTACTTAGTTGGTTTCTTTTCAGATTGTGTAACATCAATCTTAACTTTAAGCTCAACTTTTGCTTGTGGTCCTTCAGTACCATCAGTAGCAATACCATTTCCTAAATTAGTATCTTCAGAATCATTACCGTCAAATTCCCACTTCCAACCAATTACATAAGTATGATTAGGTGCAGTATTTGCAGCATAAACTCCATTAAGTTGAGTACCAATTCCAGCTACTAAATCAGCAATACTATTACATTTTTCTGAATCTTGGAAATTAAATCCCTCAAATGTAGTGGCAGCTGTATTTCCAGTAATATCTCTAATATAATACTTCATTTGTCCATTACCTTTTGTTGTAATCTCGTCTACAGAAGAATTATCACTAACTGTTAATTCATAGTTTGTCTCTGGCATATTATCATCTAATTTAAATATATAGAATCCAGAAGTACCAGGGGCAACTACTTTATCAGTATTACTAGACACTACATCAGTAGCATTATCTTGTCCTGACATAGTAGTAGTATAAGATTTAGCAAATAAATCAATAGCAATTGTTTTATTCTTAAATCCCCACTTAGCAACACGAGCAGTATCACTATAAGAAGCCTCTGCAACATATTTAGCATAAGTACCACTTACTGAATAACTAGTAATACCAACAAGCGCTAATAATGCACAAATAACTGTCATTTTCTTTTTCATAACTTCACCTCCTTTCTAGATGTATTTATATATGTAAACCTGATAACAGGGTTTACCAAGATTATTTTTTCTTATCTTTTTCTTCTTGTTTTGCCTTTTTAAATGCTAAAAACTCTTCCCGTTCTAAATCACGTTCCTTCTTAGTAGTAATAGAAAAAGCTACAACAAATATTAAGGTAATTCCAAGGAAAACAATAATAATAGTAGTAGGTTCTGATAAAGCATTCATCATAGACCCTATACTTGGAAATCTCGTAATATATTGTCCCTCTACATCTTTAAACTCTACTAAATTTTTATCCTGAATAGAGTTATTATCTCCCTTAGTAATAAAATACTTCTCTCCATCTTCTTCTACAATATCAATAATTCTATGTGTAGTAACTGTATTTTCAGCATCACGAAAAGCAATGACATCATTCTTTTTTAACTTTTTAGGATCCACCATCTTCGTAATCACCAAATCCCCCTTATGAATCTCTGTTTCCATAGAACCAGAAAGAACAATAAATGGCTTATACCCAAATACATTAGGAACCTTATCCCCATTTATCTTAGACTGAATCATAATATAAAGATTCACAAATAAAATAGGTACTAAAAGAAAACAAACTCCAATAAATACCCAATTACTCGCACTTTTATACCACACTTTTTTCTCTTTCATAAAAACACATCCTCTATCCATTTTTTACTTTTTCTCCATTTTGGAGCAAAATAATAAAACAATTATAATCTTTTTTAATACCAATAAAGGATAAGAGATAAATTGTTTTATTATTTCTTTTTATTCTTAAATACAAATGCACCATTTTTGCCTTTGTAAAATATATATTATCATAAACTTTTAGAATGACACAACTAAAAAATTACTTTTTTTATAAATTTATAGACAAGCACTCATCATCATTTTATAAACAGCCTTAATATTTTCCTTTTTATCATGATTCATTTCAATAAAATTCAGATGCAACTGATAACCACTATCTAGACTAAATAGCAATTCCACTTTTCCAGGTTTATAATTAATGGCACTAGAAGAAATAGAACGATAAGGAATAATATGAATTTTTTTATAATAAGCCCCCAAAGCATCACGATCAAAAAGAATCATTCTAGAAGTAGTAAACAAAACATAATCGCGATGATTTTTATAGGCAAAAACAAAGTCTTCTTTTTCATCAATATACTCTTTCGCATATAAAGCAAGCTCATTCTCTGGCACCTCCATCTTAAAATCAAAATATTTTGCCAACTCTTTAAATTTAATATAAGCCATACATACCACCTTTACTACTTTTTTCTCTTCTTCTATTGTATCTTTTTCTATTTTCAAATGCAACAATAAATTTCGAAGAAAAGAGTTCCATCTTTGCAATATATATTTACATATAAAAACAGCAAAAATTTTACACGATTATACACTTTTAGACAATTATGTACAAAAATAAAGGAAAATATTTTACATTTCTAATTTACATTTTACTTTTTTTATATATGTAAACATATCAAAAATATTCTTTCTTAATAATATCAAATGAATACGGTTATACTAATACTGGTGAGAAACATGAAAGCATTTCTAAAAGAATTAGAAAAGAAGTTTAGTTTAAGTGGTGACTATATTTTTAAAAAAATAAAATACGGTCGAAACACAATTTATTTAGTTTTTAATGAAGTCCTTACCTCATCAGATTATGTGAATGATTTTATATTAAAAAGGCTAACTAGACTGGATAAAAAACACCTTACAGACTTAATGAATTATTTGCCTGATGCTAACATGAAAGAAATAAAAAAGGAAGAAGTTTGTGACTATATTCATAAAGGATATATTATAATTCTAGCAAAAGAAATTATTGCAATTGAGGCCAAAGCAAAACTAGACCGTGGTGTTAGTGCAGTAGAAAGTGAACTGAGTATAAAAGGACCAAAGGATGCCTTTTGCGAAAATTTCAATACCAATCTAGGACTTGTAAGGAGACGCATTAAGTCTCATCATTTAATTGCAGAACGAACAGAAATAGGAAGAAGCACAAAAACATCAATTGGCATTTTATACATGAATGATATCATAGATCAAAATCTTTTAAAACAAGTAACAGAAAAATTAACAATGATCGATATCGATGGTATTATAGATGCAACATATTTAAGAGAAAACTTAGAAGCACACAAAACATTTTTCCCAACAATCACATCGACAGAACGCCCTGATAAAGTATCTATGGCACTCCTAGAAGGAAAAATCGCTATTATGGTAGACATGAGTCCCTATGTTCTAATACTCCCCACTTTCCTAATCGATTACTTCCATACAGTGGATGATTATTATCAAAAACCAATCAATATATCATTCATAAGGATTATTAGACTACTAGCATTCTTGATGGCGATATTTACTCCTGCCTTTTATTTAGCAGTTACAACACATAATTTTGATTTCATTCCACTAGATCTACTACTTAGCCTAAAAGCCCAACGAGAAAGTGTTCCCTTCCCTGCTTTAATAGAAGCAATGATTATGAGTATTTCTTTTGAAGTCTTAAGAGAAAGTGACATTAGAATGTCCTCAACAACTGGTAGTGCAGTATCCATTCTAGGTGGTCTCATATTAGGAGATGCAGCCGTCTCTGCTGGTATTATTTCACCTATTATGATTATTGTAATAGCAATATCAGCAATATCAGGACTAGTTTTTCCATCTATTGAACTAGTAAGCGCCATACGTTGGTGGCGATTCATCATGATGATATTAGCCACAACCCTTGGTCTATGGGGAATTCTATTTGGTACCATCGTATTATTCACTCATTTATATAAATTAAATTCCTTAGGAAAACCATATCTCTATCCATTTTTGCCTTTTAACAAAAAAGAACAAGTAGATGCTCTAATAAAAATAAATAATCGAGGAACAAAATATAGAAATCCCCTACTCACTACAAATAGAAAGAGAGGCCACTTTAGATGAAAAAGATAATACTTTTACCCTTAATTCTATTACTTTTAACTGGATGCATCAAATACCAAGAACTAAACAATATGGCAATTATTACAACAATAGGAATCGATAAAAAAGAAAATATATATCAAGTAACATTAAAAGAAACAATTCCCAAAAAAGAAGAAAACAAAGTCTCATCTGAATACAAATATTATAAAGGGCAAGGAAACACAATCAAAAAAGCAATAAAAGATGCTAGTAACAATTCTTCAAAAGATATCTATTTAAAACAAGTTCAAAATTTTTTAATAACAAACCCCAAATATTGTAAAGAAATTCCCAAATCATTCAAAAACAAAATTGTCCTATTTCAAGTAAAAAACCTAGATAAAGTACTAACTACAAATAGTAACTATAAATACTTAAATAATCTAGCAAAAGATAAAACAAAAACATTAAAAGATTGTCGTAAAAAAGGAGAAAAAAAGATACCTTTCATCAAGGTATATAAAGAAGAATTACTAATTAAAAATTAACTTTCTATTTTAGTACAAGTATATCCTAAGCCTTCATAATATTTTCTCTGATTCGGTAGTAGATTAAAATAATTATGAATCTCTGGAATATCAGAGTTTTCTTTCAAAACACTTGGTGTCATTTCAACAGTAAATTGTGTCGCTTCATCTTGAATAGTAACACCCATTAAACTTCGAAAAAAATCCACACTAGGATCTGAAATAGTACCATTAACACTAGTATTATTATCCCCTGGCGTATTAGGATCTACTGATGGAGTCTGAGGAGTATTAGTAGTATTCATATCAATAGTACTATAAGAAATGGTCACATTTGTAACATTGCCATCTTTAAACTTTGTCTTAGCATCTATTTGATATAATCCGTCATCACTTGTTTTATTACAAGTAAGTAAAACTATTTTTGCTTTTCTTTTTGCCTGTTCCAAAGAAGTATCCTTCTTAGGAACAAAAGTCCGAAACAAAGGTGGTATAGCAATAATCATAGTAAGTAAAAAAATAAATAGATAAACAACAAAATTACTTATTTCTTTCTTCTTCATATTATTCATCCTCAAAAGAAATAACTTCGATTTCTTCTTCCTCTTTTACAGGTGGAGCAGAATCTTTTAACGTAAATTCTTTCATTTCTTCTTGAATAGTTTGTTCCATAGGAGGTAGAGAAGAAGATAAAATATCCTCTGTTTTATCTACAGAAACATTACTTACTGTAGGTGGAGAATCTACTACCTGTTCTGTAACTGGCAAAGAAGAAACATCTGCTTTCTTTTTCTTTTGTGGTTTATAATAAATTGTTTTAAGAAATTTAACAATGTAACAAACAACAAAAACAAATGGTAGTATAATAAAATATTTAAGCAAATAATATAACATCTTCTTCTCTTCAACCAAACCATACTCTTGCATCTTTTCTGTCATTGCAAATGAAAATCCAACAGCAATAGCTAAAATAGCCCCCGTCACAATAATCCCTATTAAACTACTCCAAAAATCCATAACAAAATTATATTGAGGTGTATCATGATCTTTATGCTTTTTAGAATAGATAAATAGAAGTAATCCAGCAATTACAATTACAATAATCACAGGAATCAACACATACTTCACAATACCTTTCATATAGGGAATATCATAAAATATTTTCATCTATCATCACCTATTATATACTATACCATAACAACAAGAGAAATTCAAATTGTTTTTAATTTGAGTTTCGGTTTTTTACAAGATGTATTTTAAAAAAAGAAGTGCACAATTGTTGTGCATTAAGTTTTATAATCATA
>CAMNSB010000041.1 GCA_946554325.1 uncultured Mycoplasmatota bacterium | reverse complement strand
TCTTTAACTCCAAGATCAAGTCCTACAATACTTTTCTCTTCTACTTTATTTTTTATTATTTCACTTTCTTCTACAACTACACTTACATAATACTTTCCATTTGTCTCTTTTGTGATAGTAGCATTGATAATTCTATCACTGATACTTTCTAAAGAACGATATCCTCTGATATCTACTTGCCCTAGTTTCGGTAATTTTATTTTCTTATTCTTTAAATCTATTTCAATATTACTATAATTCTTTCCTTTATAACTACTTCTAATACAGTTTGTTCTATAACTTTGATGTATATATTTATTTTTAAATACAGGATAATAGTTTCTTTCCTCAAAGAAGTTTCGATAAGCATCTTCTAAATTAAATATAGCACATCTTAAACTACAACTATCTACTTCCTTTAACCATTCATATTCTTCTTGTAACTCCTTTAAATCTTTACACATATCATATGCTTTTTTATGTCCATTCTTTTTAGATTGATCTAAAAAATAGTTATATACAAATCTCACACATCCAAATGTTTTTGCAATTAATACTCTTTAATTTACATCTGGATACATTCTAAATTTATATGAGATACATATTATCATACCCTGTATTCCCAATATATTATACATACATTTGTTTGCCAATATATTTTTTTACTTTTTTTCAAGCAAATTCCTAATATAGAAAAATCACACAAAAAGTCTTCATTTTTACCCTACAGGAACCAACACTAAAACAACCTGGCAAAAATTGAAAAAAACTTCACTTTTATATTGACAAATCATACGATAACCGTTATTATATAAATCACCAATTCGGAATTAGGCGAATTGGTCGCTAGTATCACACTAGCCAACCCCTTTTTATTCTTTTTTGAGACTGCCCTCAGGGGGTGCAGTCTCTTATTTTGTATAAAAAAGAAGATCTAATTACCACCAAATCTTCTTTTTCTTTTATTATATTCTAAAATAGCTAAATCAAATTCCTTTTCCGAAAAATCAGGAAAATAAGTTTCTGGAAAATAATACTCAGCATAAGCAGCTTGATAAATCATAAAATTACTCGTTCTCTTCTCTCCACTAGTTCGAATAACAAAATCCAAAGGAGGTAAGTTTTGATAAAGATTTTCTAAAACTACTTCTTTCGTAATATCAGAAGCCATAATCCTACCCTCCATGACATCTAAAGATATTTTTTTAACCATATCGACAATTTCATACTGTCCTCCATAATTAAGACAAATATTTAAAATACCACTTTTACACATCTTTGTCTCTTCTTCTAAAAAAGATGCAGCAGACCAAACATCAGAAGGAAGAAAATGAATCCTTCCAGAGAAAACAACCTTCACATCCAAATCTTTTAAAAAAGAAAATTCTTCTTTAAAAAGCTTCATAAAAAGTTTCATTAAATAATCTACTTCTTTTTTATCTCTCTTGTTATTTTCAGTAGAAAAAGCATACAAACTAACACAAAAAATCCCTTTATCAAAAATATAAGAAAGTAAAGATTTTAAATTACGAGCTCCCTCACGATGCCCCTCACTCCGAGAAAGCCCTCTAGAAGTTGCCCACCTACCATTACCATCCATAATAATCCCTAAATGATTAGGCAATTTTAAATCCATATAATCCATAATTACTCCTCTAAACTTTTATTAGTTTCTTCTAAACTCTGATAATATTGATATCTAGAAATAGCATTATTTTTATTTTCCTCTAAAACTTTTTTATAATCCTTAGAAAGATTTTTCAAAACACGATACCGATCTTCCCCACCAATAAAATCAGAATATTTAGAAAAATCCGCTTTACTATCCATTTTAAAAGACTCATCCATAGGATTATAATGAAAAATAGGAAAGTATCCACTACTAGTTGCAATCTTTTCCTCTTCGATACTATTTTTCATACCAGCAATAATCCCTTGTGCAATACAAGGAGCATAAGCAATAATGAAAGAAGGTCCATCATAAGCTTCCGCTTCTAACATCACTTTAACTGCTTGAGCAGGGTTTGCCCCTAGAGAAATAGTAGCAACATAAACATGAGGATAAGTAAGGGCTATCTTAGCAAGATCTTTTTTAGCAACTTTTTTACCAAGGGAGGCAAATTTAGCAACAGCACCCACTCTAGTAGATTTAGAAGCCTGCCCTCCTGTATTAGAGTATACTTCAGTATCTAGTACCAAAATATTAATATTCTCATAATTTGCTAGAACATGATCGATCCCATTATAACCAATGTCATAGGCCCAACCATCTCCACCAACCATCCAAACAGAACGAGGCATAATAAATCTTTTTAACTGTTTGAATCCTGGAATACGACTACTATCTACAATATCATATAAATCCTTAGCCGTCTTCATAGTAATCTCTTTCATATATGCTTTATAAATAGCTTTCTCACTATTCTTAACCAAATCCATATTTTCTGAAATCAATGTCACAATTCTTCTCTTCTGTTGTAAATCAGCAATCTTCATACCATATCCATACTCAGCATTATCTTCAAATAAAGAATTAGCCCACGCAACAGAGTATGGTGTAGAAGGAGCAGAAGCCCCATAAATAGAAGAACAACCAGTCGCATTAGCAATCATCAAACGATCTCCGAATAATTGCGTAAGAAGTTTTAAATAAGGAGTCTCTCCACATCCTGCACAAGCACCACTAAACTCAAATTTAGGAGTAGCAAACTGACTACCTTTTACTGTATTCTTAGGAATATCTTTCTCTGACACCTCATGTACTAAATATTCAAATTCTACATCCTTCCCCTCTTTTTCCAAACTATCCTTATCCATCATAACAATAGCCTTCTCTCCCTTTTTACCAGGACAAATCTTCTCACACAAAGAACATCCAGTACAATCAGGAAGACTAGCAGAAACAACATACTTGTATTCTCTATCCCCAAGTTTAAAATCTAATAAATCATCCTTCAAAGACTCTGGTACATCCATTTCTTCTTTTTCATCTAACAAGAAAGGACGAATAACAGCATGTGGACAAACAAGGGAACATAAATTACAGGAAATGCAATTTTCTGATTTAAAACAAGGAGCAACAGAAGAGATATTTCTCTTCTCAAACCTTGACATACCAGCATCAAAAGTACCATCAGGAGAAGATAAAAAGTGACTAACTGGAATGTGTTCCCCTTCCATAGCACCAATTAAATCAAAAACAGAACGTTTCTCTTCCTCACTAGAATCAATCTCTACAAGAGGAATTTTCATAAGACGAATAGAAGACGTCGCCTCATCAATAGCCTTTAAATTCTTAGTAACAAGATCTCCCCCTTTATTAGCAAATCGAAGGCGAATACCATCTTTAATTTGTTTTACAGCAAACTCAAAATCAATAATCTTACCGAGTTTAAAAATAAGAATCTCAATAATAGCACTAATTTTAGATCCAAGTCCATTCTTTTTGGCAATTTTATTAGCATCTACAATATAAAATTTAACCTTCTTCTTTTGTAAAATTTTCTTATCATAATCTGTTAACATTTGCCAAACTTCAACATCACTCTTACTAGTATTTAATAAGAAAATACCTCCATTTTCAATATAATCAAGCATCTTAAGTTTACGTAAATAGGTATCTTTTGTACAAACAAGAACAGAAGCATTCTCAACATAATAAGTAGAATGAATTTGCTTCTTTCCAAAACGTAAATGGCTAGCAGTAATACCACCACTTTTTTTAGAATCATATTTAAAATACCCTTGTACATAAGCATTGGTGTGACTGCCTGTAATCTTCATTAAATCTTTACAAGCACTTACCATACCATCACTACCATACCCATATACTAAAAACTCAGTATAATTTTTTGGTAAATGAAAACTCTCATCATAAGGAATGCTTAAATAAGTAACATCATCTAAAATACCAACAGTAAAATTAGTATGAACATCTTTACTATCTAAAAAATCAAATACTCCTTTAATCATAGCTGGTGTTGTATTCTTACTAGAAAGACCATATCTTCCTCCAATAACACTAACTTTACTTTCAGACTCTTTCATTGTTTTTAAAACATCCAAATAAAGTGGCTCTCCACTAGATCCTGCCTCTTTGGTGCGATCAAGAACTGCAATCTTTTTCACAGATTTAGGAATTGCTTTCAAAAAATATTTTGCACTAAATGGCCGATACAAATGAACTTCTAAAAGTCCTACTTCCATATTTTTATTTTGTAAGTAATCAACCACTTCACGAATACTTTCGCAAACAGAACCCATAGCGACAATAATCTTAGTAGCATTTTTGCTACCATAATACTGAAAAGGTGCATAACTACGTCCTGTTATTTTATTAATCTCATCCATATAAGATGCTACGATATCAGGTATTTTATCATAAAAAGAGTTACGAACTTCAGTAGCTTGAAAATAAATGTCTTCATTTTGTGCAGTGCCGCGAGTCACTGGTTTTTCTGGATTTAATGCTCGATTTCTAAACTCCTCTAGTGCTTTTTCATCTATCAAATCTTTTAACTTATCAGAATCAATAACATCAATTTTAGAAAGTTCATGACTAGTACGAAATCCATCAAAAAAGTGAAGAAAAGGAATACTCCCTTTAATAGCAGAAAGATGAGCAACTCCTGTTAAATCCATAACTTGTTGTACAGAAGAAGAAGAAAGAATTGCAAATCCAGTCATACGTGTAGCATAAACATCTTGATGATCTCCAAAAATGGATAATGCATGAGTTGCTAAGCTACGTGCTGCAACATGAATCACTCCTGGAAGCATTTCTCCTGCCATTTTATACATATTAGGAATCATAAGTAAAAGTCCTTGACTAGCAGTATAAGTAGTAGTAAGACAACCTGCTTGAAGAGAGCCATGTACCATTCCCGCTGCCCCTGCTTCACTTTCCATCTCAACAACCTTAACAGGTGTACCAAAATAGTTTTTTCGTCCCTCATTAGCCCACTTATCCGTAAACTCTGCCATAGGAGAAGCAGGCGTAATAGGATAAATTCCTGCCACTTCCGTAAAGTTATAAGAAACATGTGCTGCTGCTTCATTACCATCCATAATTTTTTTCATATTTTCACCTCAATTATTTTCTTAACTATATTATATAATAAAATATTACAAAAGAACAGATTTTATCAAAAAGAAAAAAGTGATAATAACTACCACTTCTATCCTGAAACTGCCTCACTAGATGTAAAGACATAATTACCATCTTCTAATGAAAATGTCATTTTATATAAAGCACCCTTTGCATAATTACTATCCATCTGTACCATTACTTTACCAAAGTCTTCATCTCCACTAGTAAATACATCAGCAATTTGTGTTTTATTGGCATCTTTATAATAATTACCATCATTTCCTAAGAACACAATACGTAAATAAATCTCAATTCCTTTATCATTCTTCAAAGCTTTTACTATTTTAATTTCATCTCCAGGACCACTAGTTCCACTACCACATCCAGCATTAGTAAAAGAGTAAGTTTTAGTACTAGCATCATAAGTAGTAACAGGACAAGAATTTAAACTGCCATGAGAAAATGAATAATTTTTCCCAAAAATCTTATCAACAACAGAATCTAGTTGTGCCTCTGAAAAACTACCATTTGCTCCCTTTTGAATAATTCCTTCTTGTTGTAGGGTATAAAGGATACTCTCTACAGCACTTTCCCTAGGAATATCTTTCGCTTCCACTTTTACATTCTTAAAATAATAACCTGGTGCATGATTGGGATGTCTAATTAATGTAGAATATAACTTTTGTACAAGCTCACTAGTAACCTCTAATGACTCATCACAAACAACTTCTTTTTCATGCATCCCCTTCTTAGAACTAGCATCCTGTCCTATTTTAGAAGTCTCCACTTTTTCCTCTTTTTCCATAAAAACTTTTTCATATACTAAATAACCACCGAGTGCACATACCAAAAGTACTAAAAGAACAATCACAACATTTTTTCCTGTCCCCTTCTTTTTAACTGGAGAACTATTTACTTGACTCATATCCTGATTCATATTTTCACCTCTTCCTATTATAAGGATAGCAATCATAAAAAAAAATTGCAAGAAATAATCTTCCAATTTTTGTAAACGAACTGTAAATTTACATAGAAACAGGTTCACTAGATGCAAAAACATAATTTCCATCTTCTAGTGTAAACGTCACCTTATATAAAGAACCTTTCATATAACTACTATCAAGAGCACTTCCTGAAGCATCTCTTTCTACTGTAACCATTTGACGTCTTTCATAATCACTATAGTATTTGGTATCATCATCCCCTTCGATATGGAAAAGCACTCTTGAGTAAACATAAAGTTGATCTCCCATTTTTTCTGCTTTTACTATTTTATCAAGACTAGTAGGACCACATGATCCACCAAATCCAGCCTCACCCTCACGATAAGTACGATCACTATTGTTATATTGATAATTAAGAATCGTTTGATGTTGATAAGGATATTTTTTTCCAAATATACGATCTACTTCACTATCTACTTGATCAGCAGTAAAGCTATCCTTTTGTCCATTGCTAGGATTAATAATGCCTTTATTATAAAACTGACTAAGTACGATAGAAGATACAATACTATTAGGAATATCTTTTGCTTCCACTTTTACAGTAGTAAAATAATTCCAAATACCACAGTATTGTCCCATTCCTACCTTTAAAGTTTGATAAAGATTTTGAATATTCTCATCTACTGAAACCTCTTCTGGCTTCTCTTCTTTCTTAATTACTTCTGTCTTATTTTTATTCTTATTCTTTAAAGTAGTAGAATCTTTATCCACATTAGTACTATTAGAAAATACTTTATCATAAACCAAATAGCCACTAAGTCCACATACTACCAATACCAAAAGAACAATAATAATATTTTTGGAAGTACCACTTTTTTTAGGTTGAGTGACTTCCTGATTATGATTCATATCTTGATTCATAAATCCACCTCCATCTATTTTAAGAATAGCAATAACTAAAAAAAAATGCAAGAATTAACTTACATATTTTTGATACTCCTGTAAAGTAGTAGTACGATGAATCGTAATACGTGGAATCAAAAGTTTAGGCGAATGAATACTTGCCTTCTTTTGTCCTCCAATAAAACCTAAATGAAAGCCAGCTTCACGAACTGCATCCACGGCATGATCATTATATTCATAAAGAGGATAACAAAAAGCGACAGTTTGATCTAGAAAATCCCGACTCTGTTTTAAATCAGCAACAATTTTTGATTTATCTAAACATTTTAAAGGACTCCCCTGCCCACCAGCACATCGTCCACCTTCATGTAATTCATGAGTATGAGAGGCAAGCTCTAAGTAAGGAGATTGATAGTTTTCTTTAAAATACCAAGCCGTAATCAAAAACAAAGTAGCATTAATTTGATACTCTTCCAAAAGAGGGATAATATTTTCTGCCCGATCCCCATCATCAATCGTCACTAAAATGCTTTTTTCAGGAAGGTGAATCTTCTCATCTAAAAAATCTTCCATTTCCCTAGTAGTAATCGTAAAATAATGATTCTCTCTCAAATACTCAAAATGACTCCTAATTTGTGAGATAGGATGACAAATAATACCACTACATCCATAATCATCTTCTTTATAAATAAAATGATAGGCAGTAACAGGAATATTCTTAGCAAAAACGGAATTATCTTGAATCTCTTCCACATCTAGAATATCATTTTTTAAAATACGAAAAAGCTCTCCGAAATATTCTACATAATAACTATCATCATCCTGCTTAATCACTTGAGAAGAAATAGAAGAAAATAAAGAATAAACTTTCTTATCATCTCGGTATAAAGTGACTCTATCTTTTGTTTTAATAGTTTTAGGGAAAGGAACATAATTCTTGTATCGAGTATTTATAACACGCTTCTCACTTGGAAGAACACAAGAAGAGGAAATAGAAAATCCATAATCTTTAACAGGAAAATACTCACTAGAAAAGTCCTTCACTTCCTCGAGTTCTAAAACTTCCCCTTGATAAACTTTACCCATTTTAGAATACTTATTACCACTCTTTTTAAAAATATCACAATCTTTTGTTACACGAACAAAAGAGGCATAATGACTTTTTATCTCTTCTCTTTTAGCAATAAACATCTTCTTTTTCTGAAGATCATCTTGCTTTCTTTTTTCAACCTGCAGATTTTGATAAAAGAAAAAAGAAAAAACGCCCGCTAAAAGTAAAATAATAATCACTACTATTAGAATCAACCATCTTTTCTTTTTCATAACATTCTCCTCTATTTAGGAACTTTTTTATTTTTCCTATTGGTAACAATCCAAGCATTAGAAACACTTCTACCACCATACTCTCCTCCAGCAGAAGGCTTATTATAAAGCTTTCCATTAACAGCCATCGTAGAAGATGCCCCACCATCTAAGTTTGCTGCATTATATGCTTTATAACGTTTTAATATGTCAATCGCCTCATTCATAGTGGCACCAATACTATAACCAGGAAGTCTACCCTCAATAACTAAAAATAATACAACGCCATCTTTTCTTTGAGCAATAATGGTCCGAGGAGCAACTCCCCATCCACCATCACCATGAATTTTAGCACTTTTTCCATTGACGATTAAGAACGGTCCAAACTCAACAGCATCATCCATTCCCTTAGCAATAGCTTCCTGTGGACTAGCAGAAGTAAGAAGCATCTTGTGGTCTTTAGTAAAACCAATTAATCCTCCATCTCCACCAGAATGAGTCCAAACAAGGGCTCCATCTTTAATGATAGAACCATAGGGAGTAGAGCCATTTCCCCAACCATCAAGGTCTTCAAATCCCCCTCCATTAATACCAACAAGACCAGAATTATCACGACAAAGCTTCGCAACACTAGCCCCTTGCTTACCAAGGAGTTTAGGAGTCGCAAGTTCTACATCACTAGGATCATAAATAACCGTTAAATATCCCTTAAAATTTTCCTCTTCCAACCTGATAATTTTATATACATCATTACCAGGATCTTTATCAAATAACTCTTTCTCATATTTAGAAGTATAATTCTTATTTCCATTACCACCAATCACAATATCATCCAGATTCACTTCTTCAGAAGACTGTTCAATATAATTCTCACTCATCACTTTATTAACAGTTGCCTCACTATATAAAGTATAAGCCAAATACTTATGATTCATAGTAGTCATAGCCGTTGGAATCCAAAAGTTTTTAAAACGAACAATCGGAGAATAAATAATAATGAAAGCAACAACAACCAAAATATCCATAAGAATTATTCCAATCGTAAACTTACTAATTCTTTTTTCTTTATTCTTCTTTTTCCTTTTTTTTCGTATTTTCTTATTTTTCATCTCTTCCATATTATCTACTCCACAACGTATGGAACAGTAAGTGTTCCATCACCAGATTTTATTAAATTTTTATCAATACAAACAGTTGATACCACATTTTTCCCTTCACTAACCTTCTCTTCTCCTAAAATACCATTCTTGTGATATACATAAGCCATAGAAGAGCCTGTCGTATTCATAAGATAAAAGTCAGTCAAGGTATCATTATTATTATAATCATATAAGCTAAGAAGCCCAATTTTATTCGTAATTACTTCATTATATTGATTAAAATAACTAAGGCCCTCACTAGTAGATACTTCTCCAACAGGGAAACTACATTCAGAAAGAAGTGTATTATAAGGTAATGATCTATAATAATCACGATTTAAATAGTAAGCAATACTATACCTGTTCAAAGGAGTATATAACGCCGTCCTATTATTAAAAGCTCTAGTAATGATAGATCCCCCTATTTTAGCATAATCATTTAAAGAAAGTCTAAGTATATTATCTTTTTCTTCATAAATTTTATAAACATCTTCTCCTAGTTTTACATATTTATTAATATTCGTATCATGTCCTTCCTGATTAATAATATAAGGATCGCTAAGACTACCACTACCACCAGATACTTTAATATTTTTCTTTAAAGTCATAACCACTCGAATACCATAACCATCTTCACTATTAGCATCCTGTACCGTTCCATCTTTGGCAATAGAAAGATTCTCACTATTCTCACTCTTACCTACTAAAAAACTACTTTGCTTATTATAAAGATAGCTATTCTTACCAGCATAATCCACATAATCTTTCAAAGTAAGAGGGACAAAATAAGACTTCTCATATTGATCACATTTGACAGACTTCTCACTAAGTGTTCCCTCACACCACTCTGTCTCTTTTAATAGTGCCTTCTCTCCTGGAATCGTCTTTTCATAAACCCCAGAATAAACATTTTCTCCTTTATTTAACCAATGATAAAGATTAGAAGTTTGATAACTACTTTCATCTCCCCAATTTAAAATACCTTCATTGGTATTAGAAACAATTCTAACAGAATTATCTTCATATATTTTCATAATACGATAAAGCCGATTTCCAAAGTATAGATAGTTATTATCTACCATTCCTTTAAAAGTAACTCCATCTTTTTCCTGATGAAGACCATTTGCTTCCGTTGTAATCTTATTATTACGAAGCACAGCAGCCTTCAAGGTCTCTTCTTCCTTTTTGATAACTACATTTTGTTTACTGTAATAGTAAAAAGAACGAGCTCCATAATAAATACCAATACCAAGTATAATTAAAATACTAAGAATATTAAAAACATACTCCCATTTAAAAACACGAATAAATACTTTTTTTCCACGTTTATTTTTTACTTTATCTTTATTTTTACGAGGCTTTTTCATCTTTACATCTTTCTTCATACATACATCCCTTATTTATCTTTCCAAATATGATTATAACAAGAAAAAAGCTCTATGCCAAGTATTTTTGTAAGAGCTTCTCCCATTTATATACTAATCATCAATAAGCAAAGTAATCATCCTAAGTAAAACACTATAAAGATTCATAATACTCTTTAATATATTTTGCCATAAGTAACCGTCTTTTTTTTAAAAATACATCATAATTTTGATAATCATAATTAACTACTTCTTTTGGAATACAATTCTCTTCTAAGTTTTTATAAAATGCTTTCTCACTCTTTACATAACCAAGGGTATTATTTACAGTACTATTGTTTAATACATAATGAAAATATTTTTTAGGAGCATCATCACCAATATCAATATTAACACTAGTATCAATATAGGCATAATTACACACTTGATTTATTATTTTAGTAGATGTAATTCCATTAGCTTTTAAGTATTCTCTTGGAAATATATGATGCACATCACCTTTAATTTTGATAATAGAATCAACGGTAATTGTGGAAGAAAATAATGAATTTGCAGATTTTTTTATTTGTGATGCCAAATATACTAAATAAGCGGATGTTAATGACGAACTAGTTTCTAATGAATGAATTAAAGTGGTATTCCAATACTCATTATTTAGAAGAGAAGATTCTAATTCTCTAAAATATTGAATGAATCCTCTTTCTGTTACACGTTTAATATCCTGATCTAATGTCGATTCACTAGAGGAAGAATATCTACCAGTTAAAAGAGACATGATAAACCACTTTTGAATATAAGAGTTCATTTCTTTTTTATTAAAATCCTTATCATCTCTCATATTTAAGAACATAACATAACTACTATTTAATGATGATTGAGAATTAATTAGTTTATAATATTTAAATCCTGTAGAATCAATATATAAATTAAATTGCTTATAGTTATATTCATTAACAAATAAGAATAAACCTTCCCGTAATTGTGAGAATGTATCACAAGCGATCTCTTCAGTATAAACTTTTTCTAAAAAATCTCTTCCATCTAATAAATCAGATAGTTTTTTTAGTACTCCCTCTTTAAAAGCAATTGCATAACTAACTCTCAAAATATCATTATAAGTTGGTATATAAATACTACTATTATATTTTCCAATCCATTTTATTTTATTATAATACTCTGTATTAGCAAAATCAGGGTCCTTTTCTGGTATTTCTAATATATATTTCTTATCATGCATTCCTTTACAAAAATAATCAATAGTTTTCCACAAATAATAACCATCAAACTTCTCATCAGAAGACAATTTAGCCATGATATAATCTTCTTGTCCTAATCTTGTTCCTTTACTATTCATAAGGTTAAATATATTAGTTGCCTCAGCAATAGATAATTTAGAACTTAAATTAACAACCCCTATTTCTCTATTAGTAATTCGTTTTAATTTATCAAGTCTATTTAGTAAAAGATCCAGTGTCATATCAGGATTTCTTTCAATAAAGTCATTGGCAAACTTTATAGTTTCACTATAGCTATTATCTTTAAAGAATATAGAGATATCACAAATCCATTTAGAACTTTTATCATGAATTGGTTTATAAGTCTCAAACTTTTCAGTAAATGGATTATAAGCAACCTGAAACCCTCTCTCATTATATGTTGCTGTAATTACATTCTGTCCTAATAAAACAGCTCTCAAAGCAGTAATTCTCTGTTGACCATCTATGATAATTTTTTTTCCAACAGAAGTAGTTCCATCTTTTAATTTAATCTTATCATTTGTCCAAACTACAATAAAACCTGTAGGCAATCCATTATATAATGAATCAATAAGCTCTGTTATTTGTTTGGGTGACCACACAAATGGTCTTTGTAACTCTGGAACTGCAATTTGACCACTTTCAATATATCCTAATATATTCTTTATATTATCTCTTTCTATTCCATACTTTTCAAAATCCATTATTAACTCTCCTAATTCAACATTTTTATAATGATATTGTATCAACTTTATAATAAAAAGTCTCTAATTTTAGAAAAATAATTACAAAACAAATAGCCAATAATTATCATACTGACTATTTCTTGAATTATCACTTACTTTTGTTTTTGAAACTTATACAATTTCCTAGCAAAATCTTGCTCTCATTTACAATTAATCCTGAAAATATGGAAGCAATGTTTTAGTAACTCGTAAATAACCTAAATTAGACATATGAAGACCATCTGAAGTATACTTAATATCTAAATTGCCATCTTTATCAACGAGTTCTGAATAAATATCAATATAAGTAACCCCTGTATTATCACAATACTTCTTAAGTCTTTCATTAATCTTTTGAATCACTTCATTATCGCGTTTTTTAACCATATCATGATCAATCTTTTCATTATCTGTACGATTAACAGGATAAATAGATTCTAGATAAATTTTTGCTTTTGGTCTCATACTATGAATCTCTTCTATAATTTTTTTAATATTACGAACAACTTCATCACTTTTATCTTCATTCATAATATCATTGGTACCAATTAAAAGAAAAACTTTAGTGGGATTATAAATAGAAACCATTTCTTCTAAATGATCTAATATATCTTGTGTCGTATAACCTGAAATACCACTATTAACAACTGGCAAATCATCATAAAACTCTTCGATTGGATAAAAATCAGTAATGGAATCTCCAAGTAAAACAAAGTTATCAATATCAGAAACAGATATATCATAAGGATTCCTAATTTCACTTTTTACCTCTGCCTTTAAATCATAATTTTTAATAATGAAAAGAAAAAACAAACAAAATATCAATATAGAAAAAATAATATTAATAACAAACTGTTTATTAATAGAACGCCTAACTATTTGATGAACTACTTTACCTTCCTTTTTCATAATACCTACTTCCCCCTTACTAATGAAGCATATTATAACACAAAAATGAAAAAAAAGCAAATAAAGAATCTTTATGCTATGGCAATCGCATAAAAATAAAATGTAAAATTGTGATATAGTTATAGATTAATG
>CAMNSB010000040.1 GCA_946554325.1 uncultured Mycoplasmatota bacterium | reverse complement strand
CACAAATTAAAACATGCTAGAGAAGATGGGATGGAACAAGGGATAAAACAAGGTGTTAAGAAAACTAAAATAGAAATGGCACGAAAAATGTTAGAAGAGGGATTTGCTATTGATACTATTGTTAAAATTACTTCTTTAAAAGAAGAGGAGATAAAACAAATATAAAGGAAGAGATTATAGGACTATATGATAAAGAGTTATATGATGAGATGATGGAATATCACAAACTAAAACATGCAAGAGAAAATAACAGAATCATTAAAAGAAAACGGTGTAGATATTAGTCTTATTATGAAAACAATAGAACTTTCAAAAGAAGAAATAGAAAAACTATGATAGGAAGATTTTTTAGAAAACTTTCTTTTTGTTTTCCGCTAAATAAAAAACATAGTGGTTATTCCTATGCTTTGATATCTAATACTTTTTCTATTTCTTTGATTTCTCTTTTTGTTTTATATCTTTTGATATAAAAATTTTTAGGTAAAATTGCCAGTAAAATTTTTCTTGATTTTAGCTCATTTGTAAAAAACTCTTGAAATAGAAAGTTTTTTTTGGTTAATAAAATCGGTCCAAAGAAATATTCTTGTTCCTTATATTTCTTTTTTCCCTTTTTGAATTTTATAATTTGATAAATAATCTTTTTTTCTTTTATTAGTACTTCTTCTTCTATATAATAGCCATGTTTTGTCAAAAATTTTCTAATATCTTTTTGATAATTATTAGGGGATAGAATAATGGTATCGATTGTTTTTAACTTTTCTAGGTTTTGAGCAAAGATTCCCTGCATTGTTTTTCCACCTAAACCACTAATAATAATTGTTGATATATCCTCTGTATAAACATCAAGACCATTTCCTAAGCGCAGTTCTATCTTTTCTTGCTGTTGGTAGGCTTTTATATTTTCTTTTGCTTGGTTTAGGGGGCCTTCTTTGATATCTGATGCTATACAATAAGAAATCTTTTTTTCTTTTGTAAGATAAATATCTAGTAAAGCATGATCACAACCAACATCCATTACCTTTGCATCTTTATCAACTAAATCTGCAATTTTTTTCAGTCTGTTGTTAATCTTCATTAATCCGTTAAGAAATCCTTTAGTTTACGACTTCTAGATGGATGTCTTAATTTTCTTAATGCTTTGGCTTCAATTTGACGAATCCTCTCTCTTGTTACACCAAAGATTTGACCGACTTCTTCTAGAGTTCTACATTGTCCATCATCTAGTCCAAAACGTAAGCGAAGTACTTTTTCTTCTCTATCTGTTAATGTTAATAGGACCCCAGCTAGTTCCTCTTTTAACATTTCTACTGTTGCATATTCTTCTGGTCCCATCATAATTTCATCTTTTATAAAATCTCCCAAATGAGAGTCATCTTCTTCTCCAATTGGAGTTTCAAGAGAGACAGGATCTTGACTGATTTTATATACTTCTCTTACTTTTTCTACTGTAATTCCTAGCTTTTCGGCAATTTCTTCATCTGTTGGTTCTCTATTTAATTCTTGTGTTAATTGTCTTTGAATTCGTGCTAATTTGTTAATCGTTTCTACCATATGTACAGGAACACGAATGGTTCTTGCTTGATCTGCAATGGCACGTGTTATTGCTTGACGAATCCACCATGTAGCATAAGTTGAAAATTTATATCCTTTTGTTGGGTCAAATTTATCTACTGCTTTCATTAGACCAATATTTCCTTCTTGAATTAAATCTAGAAATAACATTCCACGTCCTACATATCTTTTAGCAATCGATACTACTAGTCGAAGGTTTGATTCTGCTAGCATTCTTTTTGCTTCTTCATCCCCTTCTTCAGCACGACGAGCATACTCGAATTCCTCATCTGAAGTAAGTAAGTTAATACGCCCGATTTCTTTTAGATACATACGAACTGGGTCATTTATTTTGATATCTTTTGATAGTGTTAACTCCTCTGCCCTCATATCAGAAGTGATTTCTTCACCATTTGCATCATCACTACCGTCTTCTGCTACAATTTCAATATTTGCATCAATTATTGCATTGTATAGTTCATCTAGGGCATCACTATCAATATCTAAGCCTTTTAACTCATCTGCTAATTGTTCATAGGTGATATAGCCTTGTTTCTTTCCGAGGGATAACAGTTTTTCTTTTCTTTCTTCTAATGTTTTAATTTCACCAATCATTTTCACTAATCTCCTATTCGTAACTTCCTAATCTGCTCTGCTATTTTAGCTTGTTCTAAGGGATCTAATTCTTCTAAAACTTTGTTTTTTAACCGTTTAATTTCTAGGTTACGACTATTCTCATGGATCGCTTCAAATAAGTCTTTAATCAGCAGAGAGTTTACATCATTTTCATATTCTTCTTGCAATAAGTCATCTAGTACCTCTTTTACTTCTTTTTTATCTTGTGCATAAGTATAAAAATCAGCGATCTCAATTTTTCCATATTTCTCATAATAATAGAATATCTCATTTATTGTAATTCTATACTTTTCTTCTGGAAAAATTAAGTGCTCCCGTTTCACTTTTGTTAAAACCCATTCTTGAGATATCATATAATAAATTAAGGTTTCTGCTGCTTTTATATACTTTGTTTTCTTTTTGCTTGTAGAAGCATTGATGAAAGAGGTCGGTTTGTTCTTTTTTGTCTTTTTCTCTTTAAACCGTATTTCCAGTGTATTATACCCTATATCGAACTCTTTTGCAAGACTTTTTAAAGTTATTTCTATACGAATGATATCATCTATTTTACTTAATTGTTCTAATACTTCGTCAATATATGCTGCTTTTTCTTTATCACTTGCTAAACTTACTTTTTGTTTTAGTGCTTTTATTTTATAATTATTAAAGTAAATAGCATTTTCTATTAAAGCTTTAAATCGTTCTTCTCCTTCTTTTAAAATAAAAGTATCTGGATCATCATCATTTGGTAAAGTCACGACTTTTACTTCTATTTGTTCTTTTAAAAAGGCCTCTCCTGCTTTTAATGTGGCCTCTTTTCCTGGAGTATCTCCATCTAAACATAATATAATATTAGGGGAAAGTCTTTTAATTAGTACTATTTGTTCATGTGTTAAGGCTGTTCCCATTAAGGCTATGGTATTACGTATTCCTATTGTGCTAGTCCTAATTACATCCATAAACCCTTCCATTATAATAATGGACTTTTGGTTTCTTGCTTCTTCTTTGGCAATATGATAGTGATATAAAATATTTCCCTTTTTAAAAATTTCTGTCTCTTTGGTATTTAAGTATTTATTTTGATTATCGTTTTTATAAATCCGACCAGAGAATGCTACTGTTTTTCCTGTTATATCTTGTAAAGGAAACATAATTCTATCATGATAGATATCTCTGTTTTCATTAGAGAGTCCTATTTTGTTTAATTCTAGAAGAGTATAATCTTTTTTTGTTAGTAGGGTTGTTAGATTGTTTTCTGAAAGGGACAGGCCTATTTCAAACTCCTTGATTATCTTCTCATCTATTTTTCTTTTACTTAAATATTTTCTTGCTTCTTTTCCCTTTTCACTTGCTAAGTTATTTTGATAGTATTTAGAAGCTAGGCGATATGCCTCATAGAACTTATCATATTTGGTATTTTTATGTGTTGATCCAATATTTCCAACATCAATACCTACTCTATCTCCTAAATATTTTAATGTTTCTTTAAAGCTCAAGTGTTCATAATTTTCTAAGAAAGTATAAACATTTCCTGTAGCATGGCAAGAAAAACAGGTATAAATTTGCTTTTCACGGGAGATGCTCATAGATGGATTGGAATCATCATGAAAAGGACAAACACAAAAATAGTTTTTGCCTCGGTTAATAAGAGGAATTCGTTCGCCAATGATATCTACTATGTCTACTTTTTGTCTAATTTGGGTTACTAAATCATTTTGCATTTTTATCCTCCTATTTTATTATAACTTTTTCACAAGAGTATTTTCTTCTGTTTTAGAAATACAGGGTAATACTTTATCTCCTTCTTCTCTATATTCAGAGTAACTTCTCCCAAAGGCTAGACTTACATATTCATTTAACTCTTCTGCTAAAGACATGACTTCTTTTCTTTTGGCATTACGAGCAAACTCTTCATAGAGGCTTCTATAATACCATTCTTGAAGAGTGGGATCTTTTTCTTTGAAATTATCAAAATGAATGACTCCATTTTCATCCCATAGTTTTGTTAAGTCTTTGGCGTTTGATACTTTATCTGCTATTTCTACTAGTTGTGCTTCTTCTGTCAATGTAGCAATACTTCTTACTGTATTTTGTTTTCTTTCTTTCCAAGAAAGTGTTTTTTTATCTTTCTTAGTTGTCGATACTTCTCTTATGATATTTGCTACTCTACTTCCTAATTTATTTTCTATTTCTTGATATGTTAGATCTGTATCTTCTACTGCATCATGTAATAATGCAGCTGCCAAAATATCACTATCATTCGAATACCTACTCACTAAGTTATAAACATCTATGGGATGTTTAATATAGTCTTCCCCACTTCCTTTTCTTTTTTGACCCTGATGTACTACTTCTGCTAGTTTTTTTGCTTTTACTTCTTTACTACCCATCTAAATTCCTCCAACAAAGCAATTATAACATATTTTTCTTTGAATTGGATAAAATAATAGTGGTGATAAGATGAAACTTAAAAACATAAAAACAATTCTTTTTTCTAGTATTGTTATTTTTATTCTTTGCAGTCTATTTCATTTCGGATATACTTTTTTACCTCATTTTATTACAAGTATTTTCTTTCCTGTTAATGAAAGTATTTTTGAACACTTAAAGATGCTTGCAACAGCGGAGGTTGTTTTTAGTCTTTATGTTATTTTTAGGAAAGACAAAGAAAACGGATTTTTAAAGATGCTTCTTCGTATCATCCTTTCTATTTTTATCTTACTTCTTTTATACATTCCTGTCTATTCTATTTTTGGGGAAGTGATGATTTATACATTTATTGTATTATTTATTAGTATTTTTCTTACAGAATATATTTTAGCTTTCTTGAAAAAGAATCATCCTATTTTAAATGTTATGAGTATTTTTCTAATAATTGGAATTTATTTATTATTTCTTTATTTTACTTATTATCCACTACATGAAAAACTCTTTTATGACGAAAAAGAACATATTTATGGCGTTTTTAATAGAAAATAGAAAAACAGTAAGGGTTAATGATGCTTACTGTTTTACCTTCTTATGCTATATGGATTTGTACTACTTCCATCTCCTCCAGTCTTTATTACATCAGAATTTAAATAAACCACTGGTCTGGTTTCAAAACTTGGTGCTATTGTTCGCCATACATAAGTACTTATTAATCTGGAATTTGTGCCTACTGCATAGATATCTGAATTTCCATTGCTATTATGCGTAATTGTCCACAATGAAGCATCTGTTGGCGTTAACCAATTTTCACATGAACTAGAAGAATAATTATTCATATTCGTTTCGTCGATGCAACTACTTTTTCCTGTAGCATATCCAAAATCACTTGGATATATTAACCCTACTTTTCCAATCCAATCGGAAGATGTATTATTAGCAAATCTATTACTTTCTCTTTCATCGGAGTAAAAACTATCCACAGGACGTGACTCACTATCTGGACCTCCTGTATACCATTTAACAGAAGCTATAAAATTATAATAAGCTTCTGAATTTAATCCTGTGCTAGAAAAGTCACAAGTTTTTGTGTTATCTTTTCCATATGGACAGTTTCCTGATTTTCTAATTCCAATCTTTAGTTTTCTTTTCGTCTTCAACATTAAATACTCCTATTATTCTCCACTTTTCACCACTAAAATTTATATAATTATATGGAGTTGTTCCCATATATCTATACTCATCATCAGAATCTTTCGAGGAATGTTTTCTAGTAAAAGGTTGATGTAATTCTGATGAAGTAGCATTATTTATATTTGTTTTAGATGATGCTTTGGATTTTATTGCCGAAGCCAAGTTTTCATATACTTTAATGCTAGTTGTTAAGTTTGTTTCTACATTTTTATTATTACTTGTATCAGTTAATGTGTTGGTACCAATCACAATAGACACTATTCCCTCTTTAGTAAAATCAGAAAGTGTTAAAGTATATTGTTTTCCATTTGTTACATCAGTGGAACTGCTTAAGGTCGCAGTAGGAAATATTGTGGTACCTCCTACTTTCACTGTAATATTACTAACAGTAAGACTAGAGGTAACAGAACCAGAGGTATCAGTTCCTTTAAAGGTAATTGTAATAGTTCTATTGGCATTTCCGCTTGAAGGATTAGTATTTACTAAACTCCAAACTGTTTTTTTAGTATCAAGAGCTCTTGCATAATAAGTAGTATTACCACTTAAAGAAATACAGAAACACCCGCTAAAAAATATAAACTATACTTTGACTTTTTTAAGCTTATCCTACTCATAATTTTCTCCCTCATCGATGTCATAAAGTTAGATACTTTATGACTTTTTCATGCCAAAATAAAATATAGATTTTTCTCATATGAATTTATATTAGCCTATTTTTTATGAAAATAAAAGAATGTATGCTTTACATTCCTAAATTAATGATTTTCTAACGAATGACTCTATATTTTTATCTAAGTAGATATCTACAGTTCCTTGATTTACAATTTTAATAAATCCAAGTCCATTTACCACAATATCTTCTCCATATTTCATTTCATAAGTTGTTTTGGATAGTTCTTTTAAGTCTTTATGTCTAGGGTTTAAAAATCTTTTTGTTTTTAGTTCATTTGAAATATAGAGAGTAAAGCTATTTTTTTCTCCTTCTTTATAATCTATTCTCAGAATATCTTCTATTAAAATACTTTGATTTTTTCTGAGCTGATAGGTTCTAGGTTTAATTTCTTTTTTAGGGCTTAGTTTCTTTAATAACTCAGGGAGAGCATAATTTACTAGACTTTTAGAATCCACTAGTCCTGGAGTATCTATGAGTGTTAAATAGTCATTTAGGACAATAGATACTGTATTTAAGGTGGTAGATGGAAGAGGAGAGATAGTAAGTTCTTGGGTATTTTCTGAATAGTTTTTGATTAGTTTATTAATGAGTGTTGATTTTCCAGCATTGGTATGCCCCACTACATAAACATTCTTACTAGTCTGGTTTTGCTTCACTATCTTCATTAATTTATCAATATTATAATTCTTGGCAACACTAATTACTATAATATCTTCAAAATGAATATTCATATTCTCAAAATAAGCGATTAATTTCTCATCTTTAACACTTTTTGGTAATACATCTTTTTTGTTTAGTACTAAAATCATTTTATTGGATAAGATTTTTCTAATTTCTAATAAATCTTTTTCGATATTTAAAAGATCTGTTACATATAATACTAAGTCCTTAGTTTCTCCAACACTTCTCATAATATTTAAATACTCTTCATTGGATTTGGTTACCATTTGGTATTCTCCATAATTTTTCATTCTAAAACATCTTTGGCATAAATCATCTTCTAAATTTAATACATACCCTTCTTGTAACATATTTTCATTTTGCAATAAGACACCACATCCAAAACATTTTTTACTGCTCATAATATACACCTTTCTTCAAAATATTTTTTCTTTTATAATAGGCTAAAATACGTCTTTCTAACCATCTATTGAATCTTGTGATTTTCAAATCTTTTTGTCCTAGGGGATCTGTCCATATGGTTTTTATAGAAAAAAGATTTCCGGATAAGATATCCGTTACTAATTGGTCTCCTATCATTACCATTTCTTCTTTTTTGTAACCTTCTTTTTTTATTTGCTTTAATCCTTTCGTAAATGGTTTTCTTGCTTTTGCTACTGCTTTTATTTTTAATTCCTCTTGATATGGTTTTATTCTTTCTTTTTCATTATTTGAAATGATATAAATATCAAAATCTTTTTTTAATTTTTTGATTAATTCTTTGCTTTTTTGGGGACATTTTTCTTCATCAATCAAAGCAAGTGTATTATCTAAATCAAAAATTAATACTTTTATTTTCTGTTTTTTTAATTTGTCATAATTAATGTCATAGATATTTTTTTGATACATGTTAGGTTTAAATAACATAGGTCACCTCGGTTTCTTATTATACTACATTTTAAGGATTTATACTAATTATTTACTCTTTGAGTCATCATTTCTGTTTTTTCTGTAATTTTATCAAAAATATAACCATTTTCTTTTCCATAGTGAATAATATTCTTTAGAGCATCTCTTGTATATGGTTTTATATCGTGCATTAGAACGATATTTACTCTATCTTTGGAGAGATTTCTAGTTACATTTTCATAAATAGCGTCTGACGTGTGTAGTTCTCCTGCATCACCACTCGCTAGATTCCAATCATAGTAGAAAAATCCTTTGGTTATAACATCTTTCGTTAGGAGTGACATGATTCCTTCCGAATATCTTCTGCTTATCGTGTTGCTTGAACCTCCTGGAAAGCGAATGATTTTAGCATCTTGTCCTGTTATTCTTTTTACCCGGTCTCTTACACTATATAAGTCGTTATAATATGACTCTTTTGAACTATAAACAGTGGCATAATCATGGCTTGCTGTATGAAGTCCTACTGTGTGCCCTTCTTCATATTCTCTTTTTACTAATTCATCTGGACCATTGTTTGTGATAAAAAAGGTTGCTTTCACTCCTTCTTCTTTTAGAATGTCCAAAATAACATTTGTCGTTCCATTTTTTGGTCCGTCATCAAAGGTTAGATAAATCGTACCATTTTGTCCATGTTCTACTACATTTATCACTCTTTTTATTTCTTCTTTGTTGCCTGCTTCATCTTCCGCTATATAGCACATTTCATAACGTCCTGCTCTTTTGGTATCTACTTCTCCTATTGTTTTTATTACTAGTTTATCTTTTTTAGTACAATTATCGTTTATATCAACACCAGAATCGTGATAAGTATCATCTAGATAAACCGTTTCATATTCTGAACCCTTTAGACTGATTGTTGGACTTTTTTTATCTTGATATACTAGAGTTCTAATTACTTCTTTATAATTACCTGAACTATCTCTTACGGAATAAATGATTTTATTTTTTACTCTTTTTACTTTTACTTTCTTTGTAATATCTTTATCTACATTATCATAGGCAGAAAAACCTTCTTCTTTATATTCTGTATTAGGACAAACATCCGTTATACTGTTTCCTCTTAGTTTAATTGCTGGGGATGATTTATCTTTTACTATAACTTTTAAAATATAAGTATGTGCAAAAAGTCCTTCTTTCATTTTATAATATATTTTATATTCACCCATTTTTTTTGTATTTACTGTTCCTGTTACTACTACTTTATCTGTTATGTCTTTGTTTTGATAAATTGCTTTATAATCTGGTTCTATATATTTCTCTTTATAGTTTAGTGTTATGGTTTTCCCTATTTTTTTATTATTTAGTGTTAAAGTGATTTTAGGAGAAAGAATTGATGTGCTTGTTATAGCTAATATTATTAATATTAGAAAACAGGAAATTAGTATTGCTACTTTTTTTATTTGTTCTTGTTCTTTTTTGGGTCTAATTCTTTTCTTAATTTTAATTTTTCTACTCACTTTTATCACCGTCTCTTCACTTATTTATTATTATACTTATTTTTTCAAATTCTAGCAATAGTTGTGAAAAAATACGAAAATGTTTTTGACGCAAAGAAAAAAGACTAGTTCTGTCTTTCGTGCAAATTTGGTTTACTTTGATTTTACAGCTTTATCTACTTCACTAAATAAGTAGTTGATAATGGTGTTAAAGCCTTTTTCAATAATACCTGAGGTTTTTAGTAATCCATTTGATATTTTATTACTATATATTTTTTCTTTTGGTTTGTAGTCATTCATATCTATTTTACGTCCTGCTTTTAAATCTTCTTCATATTTTTCCATTGCCTCTTTGGTTAGGGTCGTTTTTCTTTGCTGTTCTACTTCTAAGTAGCCAGACGCCATCCCAAAATAGACGACTAAGAAAATAATACCCAATACCCCTATTATCATTCTTATTATATTTTTAGCTTTCACTACTTGTTATCACCTCGCTAAAAACTTCACTAAAAGCATTGAGAGAGTTTAGTACTTCTTCTATTTTATTATCTGGTCCTCCTACTTCTAACAAAATAGTAAATTCTGAATTATCTTGATTATAAACACCATTTACACCTTTTCCTCCTTTTTTATAAATGCCTTTTGAAAGAGTGGGATATTTTTCGTTTAGTCTTTGATTAATTTTTTCTGTAAAAGCTAAATTCTTTTCATAACTTGGGTTTTCTAGACCAATTAAAAATAAGAGTTTAGCATAGCTTTTGTTATTAATTGTGACAGTAGTTCTATTATAGTCTAGAGAATCCCTATGTAGATCAATAAAGTATTTTATGGTTGGGCTTTTCTGTTTTACTTCATTTAAGTATATTCTAGAAGCTTGGTAACTAGCATTATAATTCCAATTATTTTGTTTTATAACATCTTTT
This sequence comes from uncultured Mycoplasmatota bacterium, assembly GCA_946554325.1. Taxonomy (GTDB): domain Bacteria; phylum Bacillota_I; class Bacilli_A; order RF39; family UBA660; genus MGBC119817. Next base: position 3,323 of record CAMNSB010000040.1, on the reverse strand, counting down.
ATGCTTCGCTCTTCTACTAGAGTTTCTAAACCGTTTTGTTCTAGGCGTTCTTCTAAGATATAACTTCCCACTAAGACTGTTGGGGTTACTGAGTATTCGGCAATGGATGAGGGAGCGTATTCTTCTGTTTGATGGGAGTTATAGATATAAATAAGAGGTGGCTTTTCTTCTTTTTGTTTCTTTTTCTCTTCTTTTTTTACTTCTTTTTCTAATTTAACTAGCCCTTTATAATTACTATTTAAAAGAAAGGTTGGTTTTGTAACTAGTTGTTCTACCTTTTCTAGAAGTCCTAATTCTTGTTTTATATGTGGTGTTTGTTCTTTTAATAAAAATTTCACTAATACTTTATTGCTTATTTTATAACTTTTTTGTTCTAGGTAAGTATATGTTAAATAACAAGAGGTTATAAAGGAAAGTAGCAATAACAAGTGACGTAGTCTATGCTTTTTTTTAGTATGTGTTTTAGATATAAACTTTTTTGTCATTGGCATCACCAAAAAGAGCATACTCTACTTGTTATGCTCTTTTTGTCGGATTAAAGTGAATATGTAAGCTTTTATTTATCCCTTGTCCTATTAAAGTGGATAAACGTTTTATGGTAAAATCAATTTCTTTTGGTGTTACCATAAGATTATAATTGATGGGAACTAACACCTCACTCATTAATTGTTTTACTTCCTCTTCTTCTAAGTTTCCAATGGAACCTAGAATTTCTTCTTTTTCCTCTTTCGTTAGGGTATCAGGGTAGTCTAGATAGTTTTGCAAGGATTCTGGTATTAGTTTCATGGAAGCATTATCTAGATTATCTAGTTTGTAACTGAAATGTTTATATATATACTGAAATGTATCTGTTACAATGGTTACTAAGTCTACTATTGTAGGAACACCAATTACGATTACAGGTATTTTTAGGGTTTCATAGGAAAGCTCTTCTCTGTTATTTCCAACGCCTGATCCAGGAGTGATTCCTGTATTAGATAATTGAATTGTTTTGGTTAGGCGTTCTGTATTGGTTGCTTTTAGCGCATCTATTACGATTAGAAAATCTGGATTTATGGCATGAATGGCTCCCTTAATTAGTTTTCCTGTCTCAATACCAGTAGAGCCTGTGACATCTGGGGAGAACGCAGATGTTTTACGATATGTTTTTTCTACCTCCCCTAATTCAAATAAATGACTCGTTACTAGTACTTGCTCTACTACTTTAGGTCCTAGGGCATCTGGTGTTGAGTGTTCGTTTCCAAGACCTACGATTAATGTGGATGCATCTTCTTTAATATTACTTGACTGAAGTAATTCTTTCATTACTTTAATAAAGACTTTCTCTACTTCTTGATAGTGATCTTTATCTGTTATATCCTGAAAGCTTATCGTTCTATAAAGACCTTCTTTTTTCTTTATCTTTTTACTTCCTTCTTTACTTAAGTCCATCTCTTCTACTTGAATATTTCCTATTTTATACTGTTTTTTTTGAATGTCTTTTTCTGTTAGTTCTTCTAAGTGTTCTTCTATTACCAAATCTGTCCTATATTCATATTTGGATAAATCAATTGTATGCATTTATATCACCTATTTTTAATATAGGCAAATATATAAAATTTATTTGCTTTTTTTTGTGTTTTTTGTTAAAATGAATGTGTTTACAAAAGTGAGGTGAAAAAATGCCAAATATTAAGAGTGCAAAAAAACGTGTTCGTAGTAATGCTAGACGTGAAAAAGTAAATACTTTAGTTACTTCTAGTATGAGAACAGCGATTAAAAACTTTGAAAAAAGTGTACATGCTGCTAATAAGGAGGAAGCTGCTAGTAACTTAAATATTGCTATTCAAAGAATTGATAAAGCAGTTTCTAGTGGATTAGTACATCAAAATAAAGGTGCACGCCTAAAATCAAGACTTACTAAAATGAAGAATGCAATGGAATAAAATTTCCATTGTTTTTTTCTGTCAAGTAGTATATTTTTCATCTTTTTTTCGTAAATTTATGATATTATAATAATAGGTGAAGAATATGCAATATAAAAAATTTGTAATCACTGGTCTTTTACTTATTTTTTTAGGAATTACTTTTATTCTTAGGGAAGAACTGGTTGTTATTTATACAAATCATCTTATAAAAGTAGATAAAGAAGTAAAATTAGAGGGACATAATGATTATTATCGAGATTATGGGTTTAGTTTTGTTGAGAATACGGATAATTTTTCTCCTCATTCTAAGGAAGATTTATTAGATATTTATTATACTGTGATTAATGCTGGTAAGACGAGTTTTACTTTTTATTGCCCAGAGGAGTATGAAGATTGCTTATCGGAAGTAAAGTATTTGGCAAATGATCAGACGACTCTTTCTAATATTAATAATTTTGTACATCCTTTTAATGGGTTTAAGCATATTGAAACAGAGTATGATAATACAGGAAAAATTACCATTCATGTCCATAAAACTTATAAGAAAGAAGAAGAACAAGTGGTAATAGATGAAGTAGAAAGAGTGACAAATGCTTTAAAGAATGAAACTTTAACTCCTATTGAACAGATTAGAGTTTATCATGATTATATTATTAATCACAGTAAGTATGATTCTAGTAGGAGTGATGAGAATATTGTGAAGTATCGTTCTGATATTGCTTATGGTCCTTTGATAGAAGGACGTGGGTTGTGTGGAGGTTATACAGATGCTATGGCACTGTTCTTAGAAGAGATGAGAATTCCTAATTTTAAAGTTGCTAGTGAGAATCATGTTTGGAATGCTGTTTTACTTGATAATAAGTGGTACCACTTAGATCTCACTTGGGATGATCCAGTAACCACAGATGGTTCTGATATTTTAGAGTATAATTTCTTTCTAATTGATACCCTTAAACTTAAAGAAATTGAGAAAGAACAGCATATATTTTCTGAGAATGTTTATCAGGAATTAAAGGCGTAAGAAAAAAGGTCATAAATATATCGTAAGTTATTATCTTTTAATTAACTTTACATATTTATGACCTTTTTTGATTTTCAAGTCTGGTGTTTGCTATCTAGCTTAATTTTTTTAGTGATTTCTTCTTATCTTTTCTATTTCTTCTATAGATAAGCCTGTACATTCAGAAATTAAACTAAGTTCTAGATTCTTCCCTAACATTTCCTTTGCAATTTTCTTACTATTTTCCTTTGCTCCTTGTTCCTTTCCATCTTCTCTAGCATGTTTTAATTTGTGATATTCCATCATTTCATCATATAACTCTTTATCATAAAGTCCTATAATTTCTTCCTTTTTACTTGTTTCATTTGACTCTTCTAAATATTCTTCCATAATCTTGTTCCCCTCCATTATTTTTT
>CAMNSB010000039.1 GCA_946554325.1 uncultured Mycoplasmatota bacterium | reverse complement strand
AAGCAACTCATAAATTTTGAGTCACTTTTCTTTATTTTTTTGTTTCACATCATTTTCAAACGTACAGTTTTGCCTAATCCTCGAAAAGTTCGAGTTTCCTATCAATCTGGCGCCGACTAAAGGCGTTGCTCTACCAAATGAGCTAAGTCGGCGTTATCATTAACAAAAAAAGTATATCACACAAAAAAATAGACCTGTTAGTAAAACAAATCTATCTACTGTTTTGAATTAAAAAATTATATTTGATAGCGTGCCTTATCTCGTCAGTCATAATTGCCATAAGTAATGTATAAGCATTTCCACTCGGCATAGCACCTAAAATCTTTCTGTATTTAGAAACAGCATCTAATTCGCCAAATAAAGCTCTCTCCAAATTAGCCTTATAATCCATATTAGTGCTTGTCTGTTGTACTTGCTGTGAAAGAGGCAATCTCTCACCAGTAAATTCATAATAAAGATTTCGTAATATCTGATTATGCTTTATTTCATCATCACGAATACTACGTATAATATTCTTTTCTTTTTCAGTAGGAGCTTGTGCAATAATACTATTATAAAACACTTCATCCTCTTTTTCATCTTCAACAGACTTTTTAATTAGAGAAATTGCATCTTTTAAAGTAATAACTTCTCCACTTTCTAATTTTTCCTTGCTCCCTCTATCATAATGATAAAAATCATAAAAAGGATAAAACATATTATAAGAATTCGAATACATATTGATTCCTCCCATTATTATAATATGCTTATATCATCCATTTGCCCATATTATCAATCATCTTCCCCATTATCTAGCGAAAGTAACCTTTGAATATCTTTCTCTGTAAGCTTAGACAAAATATTTTCATCTCGACTATCTCCTTCGATAAGCTTATCACTAAGAATTTTTTTCTTATTTTGAAGTTCTAAAATTCTCTCTTCAATAGTCCCTTTACAGATAAGTTTAATCACTTCAACAGTATTCTTCTGTCCAATCCTATGTGCTCTATCTGTTGCTTGATTCTCCACTTGTGGATTCCACCATAAATCTAGGTGAATAACAACATCCGCACTAGTGAGATTAAGTCCTGTTCCTCCCGCTTTTAAAGTAATCAAAAAAACATTAGTATTATCTTGATTAAACTTATCAACTAATTCCATTCTTTTTTTAGAAGGTACACTTCCATCTATAATATATGTGGATATATTATGATTCACAAACTCCCGATTAACAATATCAAGTGCTGTTTTATAACTAGTAAATAGCAAAATCTTATGACCATTTTGAATAATTCCCTCTACTAAAGAAATCAAATTCTCTATTTTTGCACTTTTCCCCTTATAATTTTCATATAAAATTCTAGGGTCAATACAAAGTTGCCTTAGTTTTGTAAGTAACTGTAAAATCTTAAAGCTGCCTTGCCGAAATCCCTCTGTTGCAATAATTTCATCCATTTCTTTTTTGGTCTTCTCAAGTTGTGCAACATATAACTTCTTCTGTTCTTCTGACAAATCTATATAAATATTATTTTCAAGTTTTTCAGGAAGCTCCGTAACGACATCTTTTTTCCTTCTTCTAAGAATAAAGGGTTGAATTTTCTGGTTCAAATCATCTAATACCTTTAAGTCTGAAGAACTAACATCCTTAATATGATACTTCTTTTGAAAACTCATATTACTCGCCAAATAACCTGGCATAATAAAATCAAAAATACTCCAAAGCTCCAAAACTGAATTTTCAAGCGGTGTTCCTGTTAAAGCAAACTTTGTATTACCATGCATTTTTTTCACAATTTTAGTCATCTGAGTATTTGCATTTTTAATACTTTGTGCCTCATCAATGGCAATTACTTCAAAGTGAATGTTCAAATACTCCTGCTCATCTTGCTTAAGCAAACCATATGTTGTAATAAATACAGAAACATCATCAGAATGTTCCAATTCCTTCTTTCTTAAAATTCTGTTCTCTGCAAAAACTTTATAAGAAATCTCATTTCCAAACTTATCAAATTCTCTCTTCCAATTATAAATAAGAGCAGTAGGCGCAACAATTAAAATCTTAGCATCCTTCTTTTCTTTTAACACTTGCTTAATAAAATAAATAAGCTGAATAGACTTTCCAAGACCCATTTCATCCGCTAAAATACCACCAAAACCGCACTTATAAATATTATATAACCACTTAACGCCCACCTCTTGATAATCACGCAAAATCTTTTTTTCTTTAGCACTTAACCGAATATCTTCATCTTTATAAGAATTAAAATTATGAATAAGTTCATCAAATAAATTATCTGTTTGAATAATTTTATACTTATCCTTTTTTATACTATCTAGGTAAATTGCTCTATATTTAGGAAGAGTTCCACCACCATTTTCTAAATCCTTAGAAGAAATCTCCATATCTCTCATCAAGGACTCTAACTGCCTTAATTCCTCATTTTCAGCTAAATCAATAAAATCTCCATTCTTTAACCGATAATATTTTTTATTACTCTTCATAGTAGATAAAATAGAAATAATTTCATTATTTTGAATATTACCCAAATCAAACTCATATTTCATAATATTATCTTGCCCAATACTAAAACTAGAACGAACATTCATTTCTTTAACAACACTTGTTCTTTTTATCTTCTCAGATGTAAACACTTCATAAACAGTAGCAAGTTCTTCTAAGTGATGAACCAAAAACTCTCCAATAATATCAGTATCATCCATATAAATCTTATTTTTATCAACCAAGAATCCATATTGCAATAACACTTCAATCACTTCTTTTTCTATCTCTTCATCACGAACAATATGAGGAGTAGAAGTGAAGTAATCAATCTCCTCACCCTGATAACAAAATTTTACATTACAAAGAATAATACTATCTTTTAGATCCAAATAAATTTTAATATCGGGCTTCGCACCTAAAATAATTTCATCCTTTAAAGAATCATCCAATACTATTTTTTCACGAACAATAGGCAAAACTCCTTGATGAAACAATTCCAAATCTTCCTCTTTAAAAATAAGTTCATCTATTTTACTATTCTTCATAACTTGAACAATTTGACTTATCTTATCCGGAAGTTGATATAAATAATCATCTTTAATCGCATACCGATAATCATTTGTTAAAAAATGAATACCATTAAAAGCCAAAGAAAGTTTATAATAATCATCTTCTTTAGCAAGCATCATAGGAACAGGACTTTCTTTCAAAAATCGCTGAACAAGACCATGATGAAGTACCTGGAAAGGTTTATAACTCAAAAGTTCTAAAAAAGTCGAAGCGTCATCCAAAGAAAGTGAAAAATCTCTATAATTACAATAAGGGTTTTTCTTATAGAAAGATACTAAATAATCAATAATCTCACAATCATCTTTAGAAAAGAAATATTCATCTGGCCTATAAGTAAGCTTCTTACCAAACTCAATAGTATCATTCCCATCCTTATAGCATGATAAAAAACGACTAAGCTTACTATTGAGACTATAGAGTTTATCTTCTCCAATCTTAAATTTAAAATAAATAGTAGAACCATAAAAGGAATTATGAAATTCAGCCTCAACTTCCAAAGTAAGTTGCTTTTTCAATTTTATTTTTGAAGAAGAGGGTTTTTGATAAAACTCTTCTAATATTCCCTTTGAAATAAGAAAACTCTTCTCCATTGGGTCAACAACAAAAATATCATCTTTATATTGAAGTAAGCAAGCAGCAATATGTTTACAAGTATCTACTCTTTGATATTGAAGACACGTGCAAGTAGCACTTAAAATTCTACAAGACTTTTCATGAATTTCTACATCATAATAATCATAAGTACGTTCTGACTCAACTTGAAACTGATGAATATGAATATCCTTAAAATCAAATTTATCAATATATTTTACATACCCTTTAGGATATTGAAGACCCTTAGTATAAGAATCTACTCCTACAAATTCATGAATTTGCTTTTTTTCAAGGTCTACCATACTACCTACCTACTTCCCTACATAAACTACTCTTGTATTATAACAAAAAAATAAATAATGAAAAAGCACTTACTAAAATAAAGTTATCTGCTCATTCACCGTATAAGCTTTTTTATAGGCTCTAATAATATCATCCATATGATACAAAATACCATACTTCTCACACTCTGAAGTAAAGACTTTATACAACCTTTTATAGTCCACTACGCTACATTCATAACGATTTCCATAATAATGAATATACTTTTCACGAAGACCCATAAAATATTTATCCAATTTATCAAAATAATAATCCCTTTGATTATCTCTTAATGTCATTCCCATATAAGTATGAATGAATTTAGCACCCATTTGACTAGCTAGTTCCACGATTTTTTTTATATCTTCTTCTTTATCTGTAATAAAAGGAAGAACTGGATTGAGCATAATACCCACAAAAATACCACTATCTGCTAAAACTTTAATTGCCTGAAATCTTTTTGAAGAAACACATACATTCGGTTCTATCATACTAGATAATTCATCATTTGGCGTTGTAATAGTAATTTTAATAATCACATTATTTTTAGAACAAATTTCCTTAAGCAAATCAATATCACGTAGAATCAAATCACTTTTTGTATCGATAGAAACACCAAAACCATATTTTGCAATCAGTTTTAATGCTCCTCTTGTCTGTTCATATTTTGACTCTAATGGATTATAAGTATCGGACATCGACCCAATACCAATTACACCTTTACTTTTCTTTTGAAGTTCCTGCTCTAAAATAAAAAGAGCATTTTCTTTCCCACGAACAACATCAAAATTATCAATATGATAACACTTACTTCTACTATCACAATAAATGCAACCATACATACATCCCCTATATAAATTCATATTATAATCAATGCCATACCAACTATGGCCATATCCTACTTTTGTAAGTATAGTTTTAGCTTTAATGAATTCCATTATTCTCACTCAAAAGCTTTTTCAATGAGTTAGCATTTAAAATCGTATTAGATATAAATTTCCCTTGATAAAAATTAGCCCAATTTTGGAATACACAAGGAACTGATTTTGCCTTTTCTAATGAATCAATTTTAATAAACCGAATTTCAATATGATTCTCTCTTGCATATTCAGTTAACTCTTTTACTTCATATTGAGTATAAGGACACTCTGGACTATAGTAAATAGTAAATTCTCTATTATCTATCTTCATACAACGTGCAGTATCACAAAATTGGGGGATTTTACTATCATCAAATGATAGCGCTAATAACTCATAATCTCCTATCTCATCAACGACCTCAAATCCATAATGAAGAAAAAACTTTTTTTCTCCTAAAAATGGTTTCTTTTTTTTAGAAGTCAATGTGCATATCCCACTCATTCCTTTTTCTTTTGAATCTTTTATAGCATATTCTAATAACTCTTTTGCAATCCCTTTTCCTTTAAAACTGCCTGCAACCCATAAACAGTAAATATAAATATAGTTATCCCCTTGAATGGGAACCCATGCCGTAGAAACAGGTTCATACTCAATAAACGTTTTTCCCCTTACATTTAGTTTTCTAAAAACATGACCATCATCTAACCTATTTTTAATCCATTCTTTTTTAGAAGAAACACCATCTTGATGCTTAATATCCCCAATAGCACAACAAATATGCTCCCCTTCTATATTTTCTGATGTAATATTAATATACTCATTCATTCTATTTTCCTCCTTTCAAAAACAAAGAACTTTCTAATCTAATTTCGCTAATTAATTATAATTTTTTGTATAAATATTTCCACAGGACTTACAAGTAATTTTAACTTCATAACGAACTACCTTTTTCTCTAATATCGTAATTAATGGTTCCATATATTCAGGACAACATAGTCTATTTTTAACGGTAACCAATTCATTACAACTATCACACCCTACCCTACTATCGACAAAATCTAATAACACCTTGCCTTGACTTTTACAACTACATCGGTACTCTAGTTCTAATCTATCATAAGTAGAATAGCATAAATAACCTATATTTTCACCACATTTATCACAGTAAATCCACCCTCCATAGTTCATTGCTAATCTTGTATGAACTAATTCCTTACTTTTTAATACTCTCGCCATATTTTGCCTCCTAATACCATTCTTTTTACCATTTTTTAACCCATTAAATATAAATTGATAAAGATTACCAGTACTTACATTTACAATATACAACACGTACGTTTGTTTGTCAACTACCCTACACTAAAAGATGCAGGGCTTGAGTTTACTGCTAAAAGCAGTTTTACAGACTAAAAGTCACTTTGTAATTTTAAAGGTTTTTTCAATATCATCCGTTTGATCCTCCATATATGCCTTTATTATTTCCTGTGTTACCGTCCCTACACTTCTGCAAAAATATCCAGGACTCCACAAATGCTGTCCCCAATACTTTCTCTTTAGCATACTAAATTCCTCCTGTAATATTTTTGAGCTTCTACCCTTTAAATACTGTACTAGTTTGGATGGTGCTATCGATGGTGGACAACTCACCAATAAATGAACATGATTTCTCGTTATATTTCCTTGTATAATAGTTATCCCTCGAGCAACACATCCTTGCATTAACAGTATTCCTAATCTCTGTGCTATTTTTCCTGTTAACACCTCATACCTGTATTTTGTTGTCCATATGATGTATACTGTATATCATACTGTGTATGACTACCTTTTCTCATTCTTATCCCCTGCTCTCTGGCTAACTATTATACCATAGGACAATCAATTTGTCTGCCAGTTCTAAAAGAATTTACGTGCTTAAGCACGTGGCCTGAAACCAGGGATTTAACATAGTCAATGATTTTACCTAACAAGTTAAAATTAAAAGTCAACTATGAATAAAAAATTTCATTTCAAATTATATATCACCTTTCAATAATCCATTAGAAACTGTTTTATGCCTTTACATATTTTTATTCTAAAGTATTATTATCCTCTATCAAATCAATTTCATTATCATTACCAAAATAATCTAAAATTAAAAATTCTTATATTTTTTTAGCACATTTTCTATTTCTTTTAACATATATCACTCATTAACTATAATTATAAAATATATAAAAATAAAAAAGATTAACCTTTATATTTTGAAAGTCGAATCAGTTCAACTAATTTCCCTATGGTAGACCTGACGAAGTCAAAAACAAACTATTTTGTATTTAATTATGGATTTGCCTTAATTATAAAACTTGTTTAACCTTTATATCATTTCTTTTCCAACAAATACATTATAGATTTCTTTATATTTATATCCAAGTTTTGGATAAGTAGAATCTTCCTCTAATATATTCATCTCAACCAATTGGTCTATTAAAGTTGAAACGGTATTTCTAGATACTCCAGATTCTTCTTCTATTTCTTTCTTTGTAAATACAATTTGATGCATCATCGCAGGCATCATTCTATATACCGCATTACTATTAAGAGATTTTATTTTTTCCATATCCGCTTTATAAATGTGTTTAATTCTATTTATCTTAGCAATATAATTATTGCATTGCTCATAATACATTGTAAAAAAAATTTAATAAAACCAAGCATATTCCCTTTTCTACTTTCATTTAAAAATTTATGATAACTAGGTTTATATAATTCTATAACTTCTGACAAGAATAAAATCGACTCGTCATCAGTTAATTTTGCTAGTTGAATGGGTATTAAAGCTCTACCCAGTCTACCATTTCCATCTCTATAAGCATGAATCGTTTCAAATTGTGAATGTGAAATTGCCAAATTTATAAATAACGGATCTATAAATTCATCATTCATATACCTAAAAAGATTATCAAGTAATATAGGTACTTCTTCAGGAATTGGAGGAACAAATATAGTTTCATCAATAGAACAACCTTTAGGACCTATCCAATTTTGTACTGTTCTTATATATCCAGGACCTTTTTCATTTCCCCTAACACTATCTAATAGGATTTTATGAATATCATTAACAAATAATAAATTAATTTCTGAATTTGATTTAAGATAATCTTTAGAATATTCAACGACTCTTTTTAAATTTTGAATTTCTTTTGTTTCATCAGTTTTCGGCATATATTTTAAATAATACATTTCATCTTGAGATATTTGAGCACCTTCAATTTGTGTAGATTTTAAGCTTTCACTTAAAAGAATTGAATCAAGAAAAAATTTTGAATCAAATTCAATATTTTTTAAATAAGATTTATATTCTCCATATTTTACATTTGCCTCTGATAATAATTTTAATAGTTCTTTATCTATTTTATAATCTATAGGTAACTCTTTAACTTTCATTGGTTCCATAATCATCACCAACTTAAATATATCATAAACCAATTCATAAGTAAGCAGAGAAATGCACAATAATTCAAAAATATTGTGCATTTCTCTGCTTTTTTGACATATTTTGCACAATAAAAGTGCATTTATATAAAAAACAAGTTTGTTTAATACCAATTTGGTGGACTTGACGGGGTCAAAAACAAACTATTTCATATTTAGCTGTAGCTTTGTTTTAATTATAAAATTGAAATACATTATTTACTACAATTTTTCATAATAAGTCCACATTCTAATAATATGAATTTCATTTTTATCTTCTAATACCTCATAAACGATTCTATGCTGTCTATTTATCCTTCTAGAATATAATCCACTTAATTCTCCACATAATTTTTCATAAGATGGTGGATAACAAAACGGGTCTTCTTTCATTAAATTTAAAATTGTTTTACAATTCTTATCTAATCCTGAATTTTTCAATTTTTTCTTATCTTTCTCTGCTTGTTTAGAAAATTTTATTATATAACTACCACTCTTCATTTTCATTGTACTCCGTAGCTGTTTTCCAATCTTCTTTTTTTCTTATTTCATTAATATTATCAACCATTCCTGGAATACTTGAAAGATATAAAGTCTCCTCTATATTTTTCCATTCATCTTCTGATATTAATACAGCATTTTTTCCTTTATTGTTAACAATAGTAATTGGATTAAAACCAATATTTACCTCAGTTACAAGTTGAAATAAATTTTGCCTTGCATTTGTAATATTAATAGTACTCATATTGTCACCTCATCAACATTATAACGTACATTATAACGTACGTCAACGTTTTTTATATATTATATGCTATTTCATAAAAAAAATACTATATTAATTAAAATATATATTAATACAAATTATTTTGTCTTAATAATAAGACACAACTAATTATTTAGCTTTTATTTTTTTAAATTATGATTTTTTGTATTACATTGGTTTGAAAATTGTTGATATAAATCACTTGGAATAACCTCTATTGGAATTTTTAAATCTTTTGTTTTTTCAAACATCTCTTGCATTCTAGTTACTCCAATTTTTTCTTGAGCATCTTGCCTTCTCAAAGGTGTCAAATCATATCCTAAAAATAATTGTTCATACAAAAATTGGTCTGGTGTTTGAAATCCCATTTGTGCTTCTGCATTTGCAAAGTCAATAAAGAAAAAAGTCCATGCTTCACCAATATTTAATCTATAGTGTAATTCAGTTGATAATTCTAATAAATTCTGATTTTCCGTATAAAAATCAACTAACTCCTGTACATCTCCGTTATACTTATTAATATGATACAAATTAAATAGTGTTTTATTATCTTTTGACTTTACTTCATCAAAATTATCAACAAAAAAATCCTCATCAAATTTTTCCTTGAATTCTTCTTCTGTGATATTCTCCTTTTTTTCTATATCAATAATAATATATTGAAACATTCTTAATTTTAAAATTAAACATTTCTTTTGCTTATAATTAAGTACTTTAATTTTTTCTAAAGTACTCCATACGTCAAAATACTTAACATTATTTTCACATAAAACATGTAGCTTTTTCCATAACTCTGGTATAAAAGATAGCTTATCCACTAAATCAGTAGCTAAAACTCCATCTTCTATGGCAAAATATTTATCAAATAATTGATTTCTTAATTCCGCCTTTTCCATTTAAAAACTCCCTGATAAATACAATACTTTTATTTAAAAATTCGATATAACCCGAATAAAAATCAAAATTGGTGGAGATGAGGGGACTCGAACCCCTGTCCGAAAATCAGACAAAGTAGACCTCTACAAGTTTAGTTAACTAATTAAAGTTCGCCTACTTCCAAAGTAGTTAACGACCAAAGAAATAAGCTAGTCTAATAAACTTCATTCTAAACCTTAGACAAACTTAGAATATACTCTACTAAAATGAATCCTATTCCTACTCCATAGAGAAAAGTAAGATAAGATGCTTTCTAAAATTTATGCGAAAGCTAATTGATTACTGTTTCCAGTTATATTTAATTTTGCTTGTAACGTAAGCGTACGACTTGCCATCTACTCCTCCCATATTCCCGTCGAAACCATATCATCCCCGACTGTTCTAAATTATACCATAAAAAAAGAAAAAAGGCAATTTACAAATATTGGTTTTTGTACTTACTAGCCTTTTGCATTTCACGCTTTTGGTCTCTTTCTTTAATAGATTCCCTCTTATCATAGTTTTTCTTACCACGACAAACCCCCAGCATTACTTTAGCCTTATTCTCCTTAAAATAAATCTTAAGTGGCACAAGGGTAAAACCCTGCACCTCAAGTCTTTCTTTTAATTTTTTTATTTCCTTTTTATGGAGTAAAAGCTTACGAGTACGTCTTTCCTCATGATTAAATTGATTTCCCTCTTTATAAGGAGAGATAAACATATTAAGAAGAAAAACCTCATCATTTTTAATCACACCATAACTATCTTTAATATTCGCAGAACCTTGACGAATCGATTTAATTTCCGTTCCCGTAAGTACAATACCAGCTTCTATCGTCTCTTCTACAAAATAGTCATGCCTTGCTTTTCTATTTAAAATCTCCATTTTCTCACTCCCCTGTTAACTCACTAAATGAAAGATCTGGATGCCTCTCAGTAACCACTGCCTTATACTTCTCATAATAACTACGATAATTAGGAAGAATCGTATTATTTAACTGACTATAAGGATAAACCTTAAAATTAAACTTACCTCGCAAATTAAATTTCGTATAAAGAAGCTCCGCTTTTGGATTTTCAACAGAAACGGTAGTAATTCCCTTATCAACTGTTTTCTTAAGTTCAACAGACATCATAAGGCCAGTTAACTTCTCAGTTGTATCCTGTGCCGAAATATAGTTTCCCAAAGAATAAATAACAAGAGTCTTTCCAATATACTCCACAGGCTCCACCACATGAGGATGAGCCCCAATAATAATATCAACACCAAGTTCTGATAAATAATGAGCAATTTTTTCCTGTTCTGCACTAACACCCAAAGAATACTCTGTCCCCCAGTGCATTGCAACCATCACAACATCAACCTTATCACGAACTCTCTCAATATCCGCTTTCGCAAGTTCGTCACTATAAACATTATTCAAATATTCTTTACCAAGAGGAGGCACTAACCCATTCGTCCAAGTTGTATAGGAAAAAAAGGCATATTTAATTCCATTAACTTCATAAATTTTTTCTTTGTCACGTTCTTCAAATGAAGTATAACTTCCAGCGGTTACCACATTCTCTTTACTATTCCAGTATTCAAGACCAGAAAGAACTGCCGTCTCCCCACAGTCCATCGTATGGTTCGTTGCAAGACTTACTAAGTTAAAACCAGAATCAATAAAGGCATCCCCAACCTCTTGTGGAGAATTAAAACGTGGATAACTAGAAAGACCTAGTTTTGTCCCTCCTAAAACCGTCTCCTGATTATAATAGGCAAGATCATACTTACTAGTAATAGGTTTAGTCACTTCTAACATTGACTTAAAATCATAACTTCCATCTGCCTGCTTCGCATCAATATATAAAGAATTATGAATAAGAGCATCTCCCACCATAACGAGACTAGCACGATATTCTTTTTTCTCTTGTTTTTTTTCTACTTTCGGTTTTTTCTGAACAACTACTTCCTTTGGCGACAAAGAAGAGGAAACTTGTAGTGAAATTCCGACAGCAACAAGCAAAAACGCTAACGCACTTAAAAATTTCACTGACTTTTTTAACTTCTTTTTCTTACCACTTCTTTTGGCCATAATACTACACCTTCTTTATTATTTCAAAATCAATTGTCTTCTCCTCTTTACTAGCACGAACCACCTTAACTAAAACTCTCTCTCCAATGGTATACGTAACATGACTTCTCTCTCCAGTTAACGTCATTCTCTCTTCATCATAATGGAAAAAGTCTAACATATCACGAATTGGCACCAAACCTTCTATTAAATTATCAAGCTGAATAAACATACCAAATCCCATTACAGAAGAAATCATTCCTTCATATTCTTCCCCAATATGTCCTTCCATATACTCAGCCATCTTCATATCTTCAACTTCTCTCTCACAGTCAACACTAGCACGCTCCCGAGAAGAAGAATGTTCTGCAATATAGACTAACTTTTGTTCCCAATGACTACGTGTTTTAGCACTAATATCTCCTTTAAAAAGATAAGTACGTAAAAGACGATGCACAGTCGTATCAGGATATCTTCGAATAGGAGACGTAAAATGGGTATAACACGGACTAGCAAGTCCATAGTGTCCTAAGTTCTCTTCTTTATAAACAGCTTTTTGCATACTACGAAGAAGAAGACTAGAAAGAATCTTAAACTCCTTTTTATCACTTAAAAAATGAACTAAGTTTTGAATCGTCTTTGGTCTAGTATCCTTAATATTTCCAGGAATTTGATATCCCAACGTACCAATAAAGCTCAAATAACTACGAATCTTCTCTTCCTTAGGATACTCATGAATTCGGTAAATGAAAGGAAGTTCCATATAGAAGATATGACTTGCCACACATTCATTTGCAGCAATCATAAAGTCCTCAATTAGCATCTCCCCAAGACCACGTTCACGAAGGACTATCTCGGTTGGTTTGCAATCTTCATCTACTAAAATCTTTGCCTCATCCACTTCAAAGTCAATATAACCTCGTTTTTCCTTTGCTTTCCGTAAAATCTTAGCAAGTTTCTCCATTTTATAAAGAGAATCTGCATAAGGCTCATAACCTTCCGGTATTTCATTCTTTTCTAAAACAAGATTTACATTTTTATAAGTCGTCTGTTTACGAGAACGAATCACACTCTCAAAAATCTCATAATCTACTTGTGCCCCAGTATTATCAAACTCCATCACACAAGAAATTGCAAGTCTATCTACATTTGGATTCAAAGAACAAATTCCATTAGAAAGTTCATGTGGAAGCATCGGAATAACCCGATCAACTAAATAAACACTCGTTCCCCTCTCCATAGCATCCATATCTAGTGGACTACCTTCTTTTACATAATAGGAAACATCTGCAATATGAACACCTAATTTATAATGTCCATTAGAAAGCATTTCAATAGAAATGGCATCATCAATATCCTTGGTATCATCCCCATCAATAGTAAATATCTCCATATCCCGTAAATCACGTCTACCCACCAAATCACTTTCCTGCACTTCCATAGGAATAGTACTGACTTCCTCTTTTACCTCATCACTAAACTCTGTTTCAATATTATATTTATAAACAATAGATAAAATATCAACCCCAGGGTCATTCTTATGTCCAATAATCTCTTCCACTTTTCCAGTATATCTCCCGTGATTATCAAGTTTCTTTCCAAGAGATACAACTACTTTGTGCCCATCTACAGCATTTAAAGAATCCTCTCTTGCAACCTCTATTGAAAGATTAATTTTAGCATCATCCAAAGTAACATAACCAACTCCCCTAGAAAAATTAATTTCTCCAATATAACAGGTAGCATCACGTTTAAGAATCCTCAAAACTCTACCCTCGAGCCTATCAATATTTAATTTACTAATAACTTCTACTAAAACAATATCGTTATGAATAGCCCCATTCATATTATCTTTACTAATATAAATATCATCATCTAATGTTTCTACATCAACAAAGCCAAATCCCTTTTTATTAGCTCGCATCACACCTTTTTTTAAATGACTATTTTCAACTAGCATATAACGATCTTTATTCGTATGATAAATAGTAGCATCACTTTCTAATTTTTCCAACTCTTCAAGCAATATTTTCATATCATCTACGCTAGTCATATGAAGAAGATCACACATATCAAATATATCAATCGCCCTATTTTGCTTCTTTAATACTTCTATAATTTTTTCTTTCATATCTTCACCCTCATATTCTTTAAATACTATTATAAAATAAAAAGACTTAAAAACAAAGTCTTTTTACATAAATGATGCAACTAAACAGATGATAAAGAACGAAAGTCCAAGTAATAGTGTAATTCTACTAATAAGAAGTTCCACTCCTCGTTCTTTTCTCTCTCTAAAAAGTTCTCCACTTCCACCAGAGATAATTCCAGCAGTTCCTTCTGCTTTACCACTTTGTAAAAGCACAATAATAATTAATAAAATGGATATCACTAATAATACAGTTTCCATCGAATCCCTCCAAATTTCCAATAATATTATATTACCACGAAACAACCATAAATGCAACCAACAGGACTATTTTTTCAGGATAAAAACACGAAAAAATAACAGATAAACTATTGACATCCAAAATATAAA
>CAMNSB010000038.1 GCA_946554325.1 uncultured Mycoplasmatota bacterium | reverse complement strand
TCTTTGAATAGGGCATACACAGATACCTCGTGGCTCTGCCGCGAGGTAGTTCATTATCATAAATAATAGAATAATGTTCAAAATTTTTCGATTTTGTTTTTTTAATATGCATAACATATCACTACCTTACAATTCAATTATACCAAACGTATGCCAACGTATGCAATACAAAAAATGAAAATTTGACAAAAAAATAACCATTTTATAATGGTTGGAGAGATTTATCTATTTTAAAAGTGTTTAAGTTCCGTGTTTATTTAACACTTACGAAGTTTGCTATGCTTAATTATTATAATGATGTTATTACACAATTAGAAGGGAAAAAAGGGATTCTTTATTTAGATTCTGGTAATCATTTTAAAATTATGGAGTAGATTTTTACTGGATAGGGATGATTTTATCCAGTTTTTTGTATATCAATTTTTGAGTGTTTTTTAGAAATTTAAAATAAATGTGTAAAAAACTTTGAAAAGTAAGAAAGTTATAGTATAATGAATTATGATAGTAAGGAAGGAGAGGACAGGATGAGGAAGATATATACTGGGATTGATCTTGGATCAGATAGTATAAAGATTGTTGTTGCTAATAAGATGAATGAGAAATTCCATGTTCTTGCTGCCTCATCTTATCCTTCTTTGGGAGTTCGGAAGGGACAAGTTGTTAATACACAGGATGCTGTAAGTAGCTTGAAAAAGTGTATATCAGAAGTTGAAGAGATGTTAGGTCTTTCTTTGCGAAAGGCAGTTTTATGTGTTCCAGAAGAAGATGTTACTATTACGATTGTCACAGGAAGGGTGGATGTTTCTGATCCTTTCAAAAAAGTATCTTCTTTTGATGTGGAGCAGGTGCTTAAAGAAGCATTAAGGGGTCGGATTGATGATGAATATGAACTTATTACAGCAGTACCTATTCATTTTGTGGTAGATGAAAAAGTGGTAAAAGATCCTAAGGAAATGACAGGAGATACTTTAGAAGTTAAAATAGTCGTTTCTACAGTTTTAAAAGAACCATTATATCGAATGCTTGAAGTAGTAAGACTTGCAGGACTTGAGGTTGATGATGTTTGTTTTCATACTACAGGAGACTATTTTGAAGTTAGAAATAGTAGAATGGAACGTGAAGTGGGGGCTATTGTTAATATTGGAAAAGAAGTTAGTAGAATTTCTATCTTTAATAAAGGTATTATGATTAAAAGTTCTACTCTTCCCCTTGGTAGTTATTTTGTTGATAAGGATATTTCTTATGTATACAAAGTATCTGATAGTGAGTCTCGTAAATTAAAAGAAGAGTTTGCTACTGCTGTTATGCGTTATGCTGATAGTAATGATTTATATGAATTGGATTGTGACGATGAAAAAATAGAAATAAAGCAGGTAGAACTTTCTAAAATTGTGGAGGAGAGGATTTATGAGATTTTAAAACTTGTAAAAAAAGAGTTAAAAGCCTTAACAAATCGAGAAATTAGTTATATAATTATAACAGGAGGTCTTAGCGAACTTGCAGGATTTCAATATGCAGTGGAAGATGTTTTAGGAAGAGATGCTAGAGTTTGCAATATCATGACGATGGGTGTTAGACATAATAAGTATTCTAGTGTTTTAGGGATTTTAAAATATTATGACGATAAACTTAATTTAAGGGGTAAGCATGAGAGTATGTTTACAGAAAAAGATATTGATTTATTGTTAAGAGAAAAAAAACAGGAAGTATCAAATGAACACATTATTAATAAAGTGTTTGGACATTTTTTTGAAGATTGAGGAGGATTAGGGTATGTTGAATGGATTAGAAATGGATCAATTAGCTAAAATTAAAGTAATTGGTCTAGGTGGTGGCGGTGGTAATGCCGTTAATAGAATGGTAGAGTCTGGAGTAAAAGGAGTTGAGTTTATTGTTGCAAATACGGATTTGCAAGTTTTAAATAATTCAAAAGCAGATGTGAAGATTCAAATAGGTGCTAGTCTTACTGATGGACTTGGTGCTGGAGCGAAGCCTGAAATTGGGAAAGAGGCGGCCTTAGAGTCTAAGAAAGAAATTGAAGATGCACTTACTGGTGCAGATATGGTGTTTGTCACTTGTGGAATGGGTGGTGGAACTGGAACTGGTGCTGCTCCTATTGTTGCAGAGATTGCTCAAGCTTTGGGTGCTCTTACAGTAGCAATTGTTACGAAACCTTTCTCTTTTGAGGGAAAGAAGAGAATGCAAAATGCACTAGCTGGTATTGAAGAACTTAGAAAGCATGTTGATACATTAATTATTATTCCAAATGATAGATTAAGAGAAATTATTGATAAGACTACACCGATGTTAGAGGCATTTAAAGAAGTAGATAATGTTCTTCGTCGTGGAGTACAATCTATTTCTGATTTGATTGCAGTTGTTGGTCTTGTTAATCTTGATTTTGCTGATGTCAAAGCTGTTATGAAAGATTCTGGTAATGCTATTATTGGAATTGGTATTGGAATGGGTGAGGATCGTGCAATAGAAGCGGCAAAACAGGCAGTTTCTTCTCCACTTTTGGAAACTTCTATTAGTGGAGCGACGGATGCTATTATCAATATTACTGGTGGTGTCAATTTAACACTTTTCGAAGCAGAACAAGCAGCAGAAGTCGTTCGCTCTGCTTCTAATACAGATATTAATACCATATTTGGTTCTGTTATTAACGAGAATTTATCGGATGAAGTTATTGTTACTGTTATTGCTACTGGTTTTGATAAAAATTTACATACTAGACAAAAAGCACCAGAAGTGGTGCAACCAGTCTATTCGAATGCTCCACAGGCACGTAGAGTTACAAGAGTGGAGCCTGAGGCAAGTTATGTTGCTACAACTGAAGTTGTAGAAGATAATAGTAGTGATAATGATGGAGATTATGATTTACCTCCATTCTTAAGGGATAGAAATTATTAGATTCTATCTTTTTCTTTTATAAAGTGATTTATAATCCTTAATACTAGAAATGGTTGTTCTAGATAAGAAAAATGAGTAGCATGATGAATGGTGATGAGCGCAGAATCTTTAATTCCTTTTTCCATTAATATACCATCTAAAAGAGGCGTATCTAGATCACATTCTCCCCATATTAGTAAAGTCTCAGTATTTATTTCTTTTAAATATTTTCTTAAATCCTCTCCGATGACATTTCTAAAAGTTTTCATCATTTCAGGAGGAAGTGCTTGATAGTCAGTAGATGAGAACTTCTTTAATAACCATTTTTGATAAAGTTTTCTTTTCTTTCTTGGGAGAATAAGTTTTGCTTTTTTTAAAATTTTATAGAGTGTTTGTTTTAAATATTGCGATATTTTCTTCTTTGGTTTTATTCCTGCAGCATCTATTAGAATCATTTTTTCAATTTTTATATTGTAAATACTTGCTAGAAGTATAGAGATTCTTCCTCCAAATGAGTGACTTATTATGATAGACTCTTGTAATTTTTTATCTGTTATAAAATCTTGGAAAAATTCAGCATAGTCATAGATTGTCATATCTTTGTTAGGAAATGGTGTTTTGCCAAAACCTGGGTAGTCAAATATATATATTGTATAGTCTTTTTCTAAGTTAGAAATTAAAAAGTCAAATGTTTTTCTAGTGTCTCCCCATCCTGGTAGGATGATTATGTTTTTTTCTCCAGTTCCATATTTTTCATAATAGATGGATAGATTTTCATTTTTATAATACATAGCATTCACCTATAATAATCTATGTTAGTATTTTATATCGGTTCAATTTATCAAAAATGTTTGTATTTTTCTTTTATAGTGTGATATACTAGTAGTGTCTAAGAGATGCGAACAGACTTAATATAAAACCGACTAAATTGACGATAAGGGAACTGGGAATGGTTGCTGGTGTTGAATGCCTACCATTGGTAGGAATCCTAAAGGCAATTCACGAGGTGCCCACCTGTACGTAAGGACAGGTTTTATCGTTAGTCTACGACGCTCTTTTAGACTTTTTCTTTTGTTTTGTTTTCGTTTTTGATATAATAATAAGTCAAAGTGAGGGTGATTATTATGTTAGTGATACCACTATTATATAAAGGGAAAATATATAATATGGAAGTGAGACTGAAAAATGTTTATGAAGTGGAAGAAAAGAGTATATTTGAATATCCTTATGAGAGTGATGTAATTGTGAATGGTAGAAGTTATAATCATTCGGAATATTATGTTTCTAATGCTTCTCATGATAGTATTGTTCGGTTTATTCGGAATCATTTTATTCCATCTAGTTCTTCTTTTATACTTACTTCTAGAAAAAATAATGAAGGTCATATGAAGACGTTTCAGATTCAGGCTCCTCTTTCTCATGTGACTGATGGGCTTGATATGCTCTATGGAAGTGTTCTTTTGGATATGAAAAAACAAATTCCTGATCGATATAAAGACCGTAATATTTCTTTAAAGAGGTTAGGAGTTGCTAGTCATATTACAGAAGAAAAATTAAAGGTTTTAAGAAAAATGGTTTCTTCTAATTCATCTTTTTCTACTAACGAAGAAAAAGATGAAATACTTCATAATTTTTTAGATACTTTTCATTTTTTAAATCAGTTTGAATGTAGGATTATTGGTAATGCTACTATTCCAGAGAAAATCATTCAGGGAGTGATGGAACCTCTTTCTTCTATTTATACCAGTAGTGCTAATGAGATTAGGGATTATTATCAGATGGCCCAGGAAAATGCAAATGAATATGCAAAGCTTGATTATATGGCTAGGATAATGACAGGGGATGGTCTTAGTTGGCTTTCTTATGAACAAGATATCAGAAAGGTAAAGAGTCGAGATGGCAAATATGGAAAATAGTTTGGATAGATTTTCTTTGCTTGTTGGTAGTGAGAAGTTAGAAATATTAAAAAATAAAAAGGTTTTAGTAGTAGGACTTGGTGGAGTAGGTGGCTATGTTGTTGAGGGACTTGTTCGATCAGGAATTTCTAATCTTACTCTTGTAGATGGTGATATTGTTGATTTTACTAATATGAATCGTCAGATTATTGCTTTTTCTGATACTGTGGGATTAGAGAAAGCAATCGTTATGAAAAAGCATTGTCTTTCTATTTTTCCATCTCTTGCTATTGATAGTAAAGTATTATTTTTAGATAAAGATAATTTAGATGATGTATTTGATAAAGAATATGATTATGTTATTGATGCTTGTGACAGGCTTTCTACTAAAAAGCTTTTAATTGATTATTGTATTCATAATCAAATCCCACTTATTTCTTCTATGGGGACAGCTAGAAAGATGGATCCTTCTTGTCTTATGATTTGTGATATTAAAAAGACAAGTTATGATCCTTTGGCAAGGGAAATTAGAAAGTATATGAAAGAGCATTATCCTCATGATAAGTTAGCAGTACTTTCTTCTGTTGAAGTTCCTAGAAAGGTAGATTCAGAAGAACTTGCTTCTTGTATTTTTGTACCTGCTAGTGCTGGATTACTTATTGCACGGTATGTTATTTTAGAATTTTTAAATCAATAGAAAAGGATTTTCAAGATAATGAAAATCCTTTATAATTTGCGATAAAGTCCAATTACCTTTCCGAGTATTGTTACTTTATCTAGAATAATTGGTTCCATGGTATCGTTTTCTGGTTGTAAGCGAAAGTGATCCTTTTCTTTATAGAAAGTTTTTACTGTTGCTTCTCCATTTTCATTCATTGCTACTACTGTTTCACCATTACTTGCTGTTGTTTTCTTCTCTACAATTAGAATGTCTCCATCATAAATTCCTACATTAATCATAGATTCTCCAGAAACTGTTAAAGTAAAGACATCCTTTTTTGCTGGAACAATATTGGCAGGTAGTGAGAAATATTCGTTTGGCATTTCTATTGCTTCAATAGGAGAACCTGCTGTTACTTTTCCGAGTAGTGGAACATCTATTACATTTTCTTTTTTTTGAATAAACTCATTTGGAACTAATACCTCAATGGTTCTATTTTTACTGTTTCCCTTTTTTATATATCCCTTTTCTTCTAATTTTGTTAAGTGAAAGTGAATGGTAGCAGGTGAATGTAGATCTGCTTTTTCTCCAATTTCTCTGACAGTTGGGGGATAACCATTTTTTGCAATTAATTCTTTAATAATTTGTAAAATGAAATTTTGTCTGTGTGTTAATTTTTCCATAATACCTCCTTCATGACATTATAATATCACGAAAATCCCCAAATGTCAAACAAACGTTTCAAAAAAGATATTGACACGAACAATCGTATGATATATAATAGATTTATCAAAGAAAAGGAGTGATAGAATGAGAGAAATTATGAAAAAAGGGGTTTGTGTTATACTTATTTATTTTGTAGCCATTATTTGTACTTTTATTTTAACAAATAGAATTGAAAGATTAGAGGCACAAAAAATGATAGAAAATGGGACTGTACTTTTCGAAAAATAAATTTCAATATGTACTATTATCGTGATATAATGATAAATAAGTAGGTGATAAGGGTGAAGAAAGTAATTTTAGTAGATGGTAACAATTTGTTGTTTCGTAGTTATTATGCAACTGCTTATAGTGGTGTTATTATGAGAAACTCTAAGGGGTTTCCGACTAATGCTTTATATGGATTCATTAATATGATGAATAAGATTATCGAAGAAGAGAAACCTAGTTATATTATGGTGGCTTTTGATAAAGGAAAAACATTCCGACATGATAAGTATGACTCTTATAAAGCAGGAAGACAAGAGATGCCTGATGACTTGAGACTTCAGTTTCCTGAAGCAAAAAAATTATTGGATGCTATGGGAATCTATCATTATGAAATTGATAATTATGAAGCGGATGATATTATTGGTACTGTTTCTAAAATTGTAGATTCTGAAGATGAGTTTGTTGCTACTATTATTAGTAGCGATAAAGACTTGTTACAACTTATTAGCGATGAAGTGGATGTTAAGTTATTAAAGCAGAGCGGATTTGTCCGTATGGATAAAAATGTGTTTCGAGATACTTATCAAGTAGATCCTATTCGCATGATAGATCTGAAAGCATTAATGGGGGATGCTAGTGATCATATTCCAGGAGTTAAGGGAATTGGTGAGAAAACAGCAATTAGTTTATTATCAAAATATGATAGTTTAGATAATTTATATGATCATATTGAAGAAATAAAAGGAAAAACGCAAGAAAAATTACTTACTGATAAGGAAAATGCTTATATGAGTTATGATCTTGCTACTATTTATCGGGAAGTACCTCTTGCTTTTTCGCTTGAAGATTTAAAATATTGTGGTATTTCTAGAGAAAAGTTCATTCGCTTACTAGAAGAGTATGAGTTTCATTCCTTACTTCGAAAACTAGATGTGAAGGATGATGAAAAACAAAAAAAAGAAGAAGTAGAAGTACCAATTCGTGATATTTCGGGCTTTTCTTGTGAGGGAGATTATTCCTTTTATTTGGAAGTTAGGGGCTCTAACTATAGTAAATCTTCTCTTTTAGGGGTAGGTATTTATGATGGAAAAGCAGGGTATTTTATTCCTGCCAATAAAGTTTTAGAGTATACTTCTCTTTTTACAGGAGAAAATGCTAAATATACTTATGATTTAAAGAAGAGTATTGTTGTACTTAACTCTTATGGAATTTATCCTAAAAGTGTCTCTTATGATATGATGATTGCTTGTTATTTGCTTGATTATACTGTAAAGGATGATATTAGTTTTGTCTCTTCTTTCCTTGGTTATGAAATAGAGGCTTATGAGGATACTTATGGGACAGATAAAAGACCAAAGGATGTGACAGAGGAAAAGTTACAGAAAACGGTTGTTAGTAAAGCTAAAGTGATTTATGAGACTAGGAAACGTTTAATTGAAGAGTTAAAAGATAATCTTGAAGAAACATTATTTTATGATGTTGAAATGCCTCTTGCAGAAGTTCTTGCGGATATGGAACTTACAGGTATTAAAGTAGATTCTTCCTATTTAGAAGATATTGCTAGAGATTTGAAAGGACAACTAGATGTTTTAGCACAAGATATTTATCAGGATGCTAAAGAAGAATTTAATATTTTATCTCCTAAGCAACTTGCTGATATTTTGTTTGTGAAACTTGCTCTTCCCTATCCTAAGAAAGTAAAGAATAATAGTTTTTCTACTAATAAGGAAATTATGGATCGCTTAGTTGATTATCATCCTATTGTTCAAAAAGTACTAGACTATCGAACACTTTCTAAACTTTATACGAATTATGCTGTTGGACTCAAAGAAGAAATAAGGGAAGATGGAAGGATACATACTGTGTTTAATCAGACGTTGACTAGGACAGGAAGACTTTCTAGTGTAAGTCCTAATCTTCAAAACATTCCAGCTAGAGATCAATATGCCAGACTTATTCGTAAAGCATTTGTAGCAGATAGTAATTCCTATTTACTTTCGAGCGATTATTCACAAGTGGAACTTCGTATTTTTGCTTCATTTGCCAATGCAACTAATTTAATTGACGCTTTTCAACATAATGCTGATATTCATACCAAAACTGCTTCTGATATTTTTCATATACCAATGGATGAGGTCAGTAAAGATCAAAGACGTGCGGCGAAAGCGGTTAATTTTGGTATTCTTTATGGGATTAGCAGTTTTGGACTTAGTGAAGACTTGAAAATAGACTTTAAACAGGCAAAGGAGTTTATCGATAATTATTTGGCTACTTATCCTGGTATTTCTGAATATATGGAAAGAGAAAAAAGAGAAGCTTATGAAAAGGGGTATGTTAGAACTATTATGAATCGTAAAAGAGTAATCGATGAGCTACGAAGCAAGAATTATATGATTCGTTCTTCTGGTGAGAGAATGGCTCTAAATACTCCTATTCAGGGGAGTGCTGCTGATATTTTGAAAAAAGCAATGGTTCTTATATTTCAAGAATTTCAAAAGAGAAAATTAAAGAGTAAAATGCTTATTCAAGTACATGATGAACTTGTATTTAATGTGGTAGAAGAAGAGCTAGAGGAAGTAAAAGCAATTGTTAAGGATATTATGGAACATGTTGTGACTTTATCTGTCCCTCTTTCTGTTTCTATTGCTATAGGCAAGAATTGGTATGAAGCGAAGTAGGAGGGATAGTAATGCCAGAAAAACCAGAGGTATTAACTGTTGCACGTAGTCTGAAACCTTTACTGATTGGAAAAAAGATTACAGGTGCAAAAGTATATTGGGATAATATTATCGTAGAACCTGATGTTTTATCTTTTTGTAAAGAGATTGAAGGTGAAGTGATAGAGGATGTTACTACACGTGGAAAGTGGCTTGTTTTTATGCTTACCACTAAGGCTTTATTAATTCACTTACGAATGGAAGGAAAGTTTTTCTTTCGTAATATTGGACAAGAACGGGGGAAACATGAACATGTTATCTTTACATTAGATCAGAATCAGGAATTTCGTTTTTCTGATGTTCGTAAATTTGGAAAAATGCATTTATTAAAAAAAGAAGATGTGTATCAAGTTTTGCCTCTTTCTACACTTGGATATGAGTATAATGATTCTAGACTTTCTAAAGAGTATTTATGGGAGAGACTTCATCATAAAAAAATACCAATTAAAACAGCTTTACTAGATCAAACTATTATCGCTGGTATTGGTAATATTTACGATGATGAAATTTTGTTTTTAAGTTCTATTCATCCCAAGAGACCTTCTTCTACTATTACTAAAAAAGAGTGTGATGCCATTATTCAAAATACAAGATGTGTATTAGATAAAGCAATTTCATTGGGAGGAACTACGATCAAGAGCTTTACATCTAGTGAGGGAGTACATGGACTTTTTCAAAATGAATTATTGATTCATGGCAAAAAAGGTGATGTTTGTCCTCGTTGTAAAGATAAAGTTTTGAAAATTGTAGTTGGTGGACGAGGGACTTATTATTGTCCTCATTGTCAGAAGTAAGGTGTGTGAACCCGAGTATATGAGATGGGAGCTTACATGCTCTTTTCTTTTTGTCAAAAAACGGGTTGTAAAGTAATAAAAAAATAAGACTCGATGCTTATTTCTTTTCTATTGCCATAATTGTTTTGGCTAATATGTTTACAGCAACTTGTTCTGCTTTTCTATTTAAGTCTCTTGTTGGATTTAACTCTACTAGATCGAAAGCTGTAATTTTATCTACTTGCTTTAAAATGTTTGTTATTATTTCCATTGTCTCTTCTTCTGTGAGGCCATTTTCCTCTGGAATTGATACTCCTGTTGCTACCTTTGGGGATAGTAAATCTAAGTCATAACTAATATGAATTCCATTTGTCTTTTCAGAAGCAATTGCAAAAGCCTGATTCATGATTGCCTCTATTCCTTGCTTTTTGATATCTTCCATTGTAAAAACAGTGATACCTGAATATTTTACATTTTCTTTTTCCCAAGGGGCTATTTTATTTACTCCAATTACTACTGTGTTTTTTGTTGGAATGAAATTCCCATCATGAAATGATCCTAATTCTCCACACTTATAGTTATTAATAGCAGCAAGAGATAACGTATTTAAATTTCCTGATTCTGTTGTAGAAAAAGTACTATAGTCGGCATGAGCATCTAACCATATCATTCCAATATTTTCATTTTTTTTACTATTTGCTAAGGCTGTTGCAATAGAGATAGAATGATCTCCACCAACTGTAATTGGAAAATATCCTTCCTCTAAATACTTCTTAACTGTTTTATAAAGATTTTCATTATACCTTTGCAACTCTACTTGATTTTTTCTCTTGTCTGCAAGAGTTCTACTTTTTATAATACTGTTATCTTGCTCTAAGATAATACTTTCTCCTTGATAAAAACTTGCTAAATCATTTAATAGCATTTTAGGAGCAAGTCTTGCACCATCTATATGAATTCCTAAATCACTTGCCGCCCCAATTAATATCGTTTTCATAATCATCACCTATCTTATTTTATCCTAAATAGACATAGAATTCAACTAAATAAATTTACAAAATTCGAAAAAATATCATTATTTTACATATACTTTAATGTAGGTGAGTATATGTTTTTTAGTATTTTAGAATTTATTCGTTCTATTTTTATTACAGGATCTTATTCTAATCAGGTCTTCCCTGATCCTTTAAGTAGTGAAGAAGAGGCTAAGGCTATTTCTAATATGAGACTGGGAGATAGAGAGGCACGTAATAAACTGATTGAGCATAATTTGAGATTAGTTGCTCATATTGTTAAAAAATTTGATTATAAAAATGTTGATCAAGATGATCTCATTAGCATTGGAACGATTGGGCTAATTAAAGGGGTAGATACTTTCTCTAATAAAAAAGGGACAAAGATCACTACTTATTGTGCTAGATGTATTGAAAATGAAATACTGATGTATTTTCGTAGTAATAATAAAAATAATAAAAATGTCTCTATTAATGAATCTATTGGTTTTGATAAAGATGGAAATGAAATTTCTATACTTGATATTTTAAAAACTCCAAAACCGGATTTTTTAGAGGATATTTCGCTTAAGGATAATATTAAGTTGCTTGGAGAATATATTAAAGTGTTAACGCCAAGGGAGAAGGAAATTATCGTTAGAAGATATGGACTTATGGGGTATGAAGAACAAACACAGAAAGTAATTGCTAAAGAATTACATATTTCTAGGAGTTATGTGTCTAGAATTGAGAAAAGAGCATTGATGAGAATCTTTCGAGAATTTATGAAAAATGAGCAAGTTGATATTTAGTTTGTTTGGAAATTATTTCTTTTGTTTGAGATAACACTGATAATAAGAGTATTTTTAATATAAAATATACATAATATAAAGATATATGTCAATTCAGTTTGAACAAAGTTTGGCATATGGTATAATAGTGATGAAAGAGTTGTGTTATTGGGAGGTACTTATGTTAGATAGAATATTTGACTTAGCTAAAATTCAAAGTGCTATTACAAGTTTTGGTGAACCATTAAAGAAACAGTATTATAATTATTTAATTCGTGAATTTGGAGTTTTATTTACATTTCATTCTAATCGTATTGAAGGAACTAATATGACGCTTACTTTAAATGATACCAAAGAAATCTTAAATAATACTTATCATATAGAAAGCGTCGTAGATAGGAATAAAAAAAGGGAAATTAATGAGACTGTTAATCATCAGAAAGCCTTTCAATATATTTTTGAGATACTAGATAAAGATATGAATCTTATTGTACTTATTCAAAATCTTCATCAAATTATTGGTAGTGGTATTATTGAGGGAGCAGGTAGTTATAAGAAATATGAAAATTATTTAGTTAACAGTAATGGAGAAGAAATTAATTTTACCTTACCATCTTTAGTTGCTAGTAGAATGGAAGAGTTAAGACAAAAATATGAAAATGAGTGGCAGGAATTGACTGTATTTGAACGAGCTGTAAGAGTTCATATGGCTATTATTAATATTCATCCATTTTGTGATGGTAATGGTCGTGTAGCAAGGCTGCTAATGAATTATGAATTAATTAAAAATAACTATCCACCAGTAAATATTAATGAGAGCCAAAAGCTATCTTATTATTCTGTGATTGAAGAAATTAATATTCATACTGATTATCAAAATACGCCATTAGAAATTGGAAATATTAAATTGTTTAGTGAAACGATTCAACAATTATCGATTATGACATTTAAAAATATGCAAAAATATTTTGAGGATAAATAAGCTTTGATGTACTATGAATGGTACAACTTTTTCTTTTTAGCACTCTCACTTGACAATTGCTAAAAATGGTAGTATAACTAGTTACAGATGAAAGGAGTGATACTATGAAGCAGGAACATGAAGAAAATGTTTTAGAGAAATATGGACGTAATATTAATGATGCTGTGAAAGCAAAAAAAATTGATCCAGTAATTGGAAGAGATGATGAAATACGTAGTATTACTAGAGTATTGTCTAGAAAAACTAAGAATAATCCAGTTTTAATTGGAGAAGCGGGTGTTGGAAAGACTGCCATTGTAGAAGGTCTTGTTCTTCGTATTGAAAAAGGGGATGTACCAGAGTCTCTACGTAATAAAACAGTTTGGGAGCTAGATATGGCTTCTTTAATTGCTGGTGCTAAATATCGTGGAGAATTTGAAGAACGATTAAAAAGTGTTTTAAAAGAAATTGAGAAAAGTGAAGGTTCTATTATCATGTTTATTGATGAAATTCATACGATAGTAGGTGCTGGAAATATGGAAGGAGCTATGGATGTTTCTAATATTTTGAAGCCACTTCTTGCAAGAGGAGGTATCCATGTAATTGGTGCTACTACCTTGAATGAATATCGTAAATATATTGAAAAAGATAGTGCATTAGAGAGAAGATTTCAAAAGATTAAAGTCAGTGAGCCTAGTGTTGAGGATACGATTACTATTCTTAGAGGATTAAAAGAAAGATTTGAGATTTATCATGGAGTTAGTATTCATGATAATGCCTTAGTCTCAGCTTCGACTCTTGCTAATCGTTATATTACAGATAGGTTTTTACCAGATAAGGCGATTGATTTAGTTGATGAAGCTTGTGCAACTATTCGGGTTCAGATGGATTCTGTACCAACAGAACTGGATATATTGACAAGGCAGATTATGAGACTAGAGATTGAAAGACAAGCATTAAAAAAAGAAGTAGATGATATTAGTAAAGAAAGAATGAAAAAGATTAAGGAAGAGCTTTCTATATTAAAAGAAAAAGAAGCCAAGTTTCAGGAAGATTGGAAAAAAGAAAAGGAATTTAATGATCGGGTTAGTAAAAAGAAAAAAGAATTAGATGAGGCTAGATTTGATTTAGAACAAGCTAAAAATCGTTATGATTTTGAAAGTGCTGCTAGACTTCAAAATGGAGTAATTCCCTCTCTTGAGAGAGAGCTGCAACAAATGAAAAGTCAAGATGATGGACATATTTTAAGTGATACTGTTAGTGAAGAAGATATTACGAGAGTGATTGCTAAATGGACGAATATTCCAGTTTCTAGGCTAATGAGTAGTGAAAAGGAAAAACTACTTCATTTAAAAGATAACTTAGGGGTTAGAGTAAAGGGACAGGAGGAAGTTTTAGAATTAGTTAGCAATTCTATTCTTAGAAGTCGTAGTGGAATCAAAGATCCTGCTCGTCCTATTGGGTCATTTATCTTTTTAGGACCTACTGGTGTTGGTAAGACAGAAGTAGCACGTAGTCTTGCTTATAATCTTTTTGATGATGAGACTCATATGGTTCGTATTGATATGAGTGAGTATATGGAAAAGTTTAGTGTTTCAAGACTGATTGGGTCTCCTCCAGGTTATGTTGGATATGATGAAGGAGGACAACTTACAGAGGCAGTTAGAAGAAATCCGTATAGCATTGTCCTTTTTGATGAAGTAGAAAAAGCACATCCTGAAGTTTTGAATTTACTTCTTCAAATATTAGATGATGGACGGATTACTGATTCTAATGGTAGAACTGTAGACTTTAAAAATACGATTATTATTATGACTTCTAATCTTGGAAGTGAACATATTTTGGAAGGACATCCTGATCTTGTTATGAAGGAAGTAGAAGCACATTTTAGACCAGAGTTTATTAATCGTATTGATGAAGTGATTACTTTTAAGAAATTAAGTAGGGAAACTACTTATGAGATTTTAGATAAAATTATATTAGAAATCGAATCTCGTCTTCGTGATAAAAATATTCATTTAACTTTAACTGATCAGGCTAGGGATTATTTAATTGAACATGGTTATAGCGAAGTCTATGGTGCAAGACCTCTTAAGAGACTTGTTACTAAGAAAATAGAAGATTTACTTGCTAGAAGTATTATTCAAGATGAGA
This sequence comes from uncultured Mycoplasmatota bacterium, assembly GCA_946554325.1. GTDB lineage: Bacteria > Bacillota_I > Bacilli_A > RF39 > UBA660 > MGBC119817. The sequence continues at coordinate 157 of CAMNSB010000038.1, read as the reverse complement.
TTCATTATGGTATGACAGTAGAGTTTGATTTAATGGATGATGATATTGTCATTTCGAAAAAATAAGAAAGAATGTAGAAAAACATTAGAAATTTCTACATTCTTTTTGCATTATCTTAGATAAAATGTGATTCATAAAGGAAGATACTTTATGAATA
>CAMNSB010000037.1 GCA_946554325.1 uncultured Mycoplasmatota bacterium | reverse complement strand
CATATACTGTAAACTCCTTTCTTTTTTATTCCACTTTCATTTTAGAATGGAAGAAGAGAAGTAAATCTAGAAAAATATCTAGTATTTTCTTTTTTTTTATGCTATAATCAAGAGCGTTATGAAGAGGTGTATAAATTATGGAAAAAAGAAATGTAGCAATTATTGCCCATGTTGACCATGGGAAAACAACTTTAGTGGATGGGATATTAAAGCATTCGGGTATGTTTCGTGACAATGAGGATATTACGAATGTTTCAATGGATTCTAATACATTGGAAAAAGAACGTGGTATTACGATTCTTGCTAAAACTACAGCATTAGATTATAAGAATGTTAGAATTAATATTCTAGATACGCCAGGACATGCTGATTTTGGTGGCGAAGTAGAACGTATTATGAATATGGTGGACGGCGTTATCCTTGTTGTAGATGCATATGAAGGGGCAATGCCACAAACTAGATTTGTATTAAAAAAAGCATTTGAAGCCAAAGTAAAACCTATTGTTGTAATCAATAAAGTAGATAAACCAAGTGCTAGATGTAGTCAAGTGGTAGATGAAGTTCTAGATTTATTTATTGAACTAGGTGCAGATGATGCCCAACTTGATTTCAAAGTAATCTACGCATCTGCCATTAATGGAACGTGTTCTTTTAGTGATGATCTTAGCACACAAACAGAAGGATTTGATGAAATATTAGATACAGTATTAGAAGAAATTCCTGCTCCAACAGGAGATAAGAATAAACCACTACAATTTCAACCAGCTTTGCTTGATTATAATGAGTTCGTTGGAAGAATTGGAATTGGACGCATTCACAATGGTACGATTAAAACAGGTGAAATGGTTACATGTTGCAGATTAGATGGAAGTACAAAACAATTTAGAATCCAAAAATTATTTGGTTTTTATGGGTATAAAAGAGTGGAAATCGAAGAAGCAGAAGCAGGGGATGTCATTGCAATCGCTGGACTATCAGACATTTCAGTAGGGGAGACTATTTGTAATCAGACAGATATTTTGCCACTTCCAAAACTTCATATTGATGAACCAACCTTGCAGATGACATTTGGTACCAATTCCTCTCCTTTTGTTGGACGCGATGGTAAAATTGTTACAGCCAGAAAAATAGAAGAACGCTTAATTAAGGAAACTCAAAAAGATGTCAGCCTAAAAGTGGAACCTCATACCAATGAATCATTTTTAGTATCAGGACGTGGAGAACTTCATCTTGGAATCTTAATTGAAAATATGCGTCGCGAGGGCTATGAGCTGGAAGTATCAAAACCTGTTGTTATTATTAAAGAAATAGATGGAGTAAAATGTGAACCTTGGGAAGAATTACAAATTGATACACCAGAAGATACTGTCGGTTCTGTAATTGAACAATTAGGAATTCGTGGTGGAAAAATGGAAAATATGACCAATTTTGAAAATCAAGTAAGACTTCTATATACCATTCCTTCTCGTGGACTTATAGGATTTGCAACCGATTTCATGACTCTAACAAAAGGATACGGAATTATGAGCCATACCTTTAAAGAATATCGGCCTTATGAAAATGTAGATATAGGAGAACGTAAACTAGGAGTTCTTGTTTCCATGGAAAATGGTGCATCCACTGCATATTCCATTGGCAACTTGGAAGACCGTGGAATTATGTTTATTGAACCTGGTACAGAAGTATATGAAGGAATGATTGTTGGAGAATGTAATCGTGATAATGATTTAGCAGTAAATGTTGTCAAAGGAAAAAATTTAACCAATGTTAGAGCAAGTGGAAGTGATCACACAGTTGTTTTAAAACGACCTCGTCCTATTTCCCTAGAATATGCTTTAGACTACATTAATTCTGATGAATTAGTAGAAGTAACTCCAAACTTCATCCGTTTACGTAAAAAGATTCTAAATACAGAAGAAAGAAAGAAATTTGACGCTAGAAATAAAAAGTAATCTTATTCCAATCAAATAACAAGCCAATCATTTATAAAAATGGTTCGCTTGTTTTAATATGAAAAAAGTCAAAAAATAGTTTTTAGAAACTCGGTTATGGTATAATTCGTAATATAGACTATAAAGGGAGAAGGGGAAAATCAATATGCCAGATAGAAAAAATAATTTAGAGGAAAATAAAAACATTTCTTGTAAAGACAAAAAGAAAAGAAGAAGTATCGCTTTATTATTCTTTTTTCTAAGTCTATTCATGATAATAGCAGGCATTTTATACCCAATTATACAAGAAACATTAAAAGAACAAGAAAAAATATCAAGTACTCTTCAAAAATAAAATATCAACTATGTTCACAAACTGATAAAAAACTAGAAATAAAATAGGTTTAACAAGTGATCAAAATAAAAAAGTTGCCATTTAGGCAGCTTTCTCTGCTTTTCTTAATGTTCTTCTCTCTCTTGCTGTTAATCTAACCTTTGTCCCATCGGCAAGACGCTCTACTTGTAGATTTAATTTTTGTTGTTTCTTAGTCGCGTTTAATGCATGAGATCTTTTATTTGCTGAATTTGGTTTTTTCTTTGATATATTAACTGCCATAAACTTCCCTCCTAACCCAATTTCTCTTCGTTTTATAACTTTATCATAAAATTACCTCTAAGTCAACCTATATATTTTATGTGTTATGTGGTAAAATAAGACATGAAGGAGGTAAGGTATGTTCACACCAGTTTATATAAAAAGTAATTATTCACTACTATCTAGCATGCTAAAAATAGAAGATATCATTTCATATAGTCTAAAAAACAATCTTACCTCATGCTTTTTAACAGATTCCAACATGTATGGAGCAATGGAATTTTACAAAAAATGTAGAGAACATCAATTAAATCCTATTCTAGGACTAGAATTAAAATTAGAAGAGACAACACTCCTAGTATATGCCAAAAATTATCAAGGCTATCAAAGTTTAATTAAGCTATCAACCCTTCAAAATGAGGAAAAACTCACTCTGGAAAAAGTAAAAGAGTATTCAAACCAATTAATATTAATAATGCCACTATATCAAAAGGAGCTTTATAACAATCTAAAAGAAAAATTTGCCTCTATTTATTTAGGGTATCAAAATAGAAAAGAAGAAAATGACCTTCTAAAAATAACAGACCAAGTGGTTTTCTGCAGGAAAATCTTATACTTAACAAAAAAAGACGCAGAAGTCCTAACATATCTTTATAGAATTCGTGATAATAAAACGGTAAGTGATGAGATAGAATATAATGTAGAAGAAAATTCTCTAGAAGACTTTAATATAACAGAATATACAGATCAAAAAGGCCTTTTAACAATAGAAGAAATCAGTAAAAAATGCGAGTTGACTTTTCCAAAACCGGAACTATTATTACCAATTTATGATACCAAGAACAATTTAGATGCTAGCACATATTTATTTGAATTAACAAAAGCAGGCTTGAAAAAACGTTTGCATCAAAGTATTCCCAAAGAATATCAAACACGATTACAATATGAATTAAATATCATTGACAAAATGGGATTTAGTAATTATTTCTTAGTTGTATATGATTTTATTAAATATGCGAAACAAAATGGAATCTTAGTAGGACCTGGTAGGGGAAGTGCTGCAGGCTCTCTTGTCTCTTATTCCTTAGGAATTACGGATATTGATCCCCTAAAATATGATCTTTTATTTGAACGCTTTTTAAATCCTGAAAGAATTACCATGCCAGATATTGATACCGATTTCCCAGATAAAAGAAGAGGGGAAGTACTGGAATATGTAACAAATAAATATGGCAAGAAAAAAGTAGCAGGAATCGTAACCTTTGGAACACTAGGGGCAAAGCAAGCTTTACGTGATGTAGCAAGAGTATTAAATATTCCATCATACAAAATAGATGCACTATCTAAAATAATTCCAGCATTTACAAAAGAAACCCTTACATACTTCTACCAAAATAATGATCAGTTTAAAGCAAAAATAGATAGTGATTACCAATTAAAGAAAATGTTTGATATTGCCATAAAAATAGAAGGGTATCCAAGACACACATCCTCCCATGCAGCAGGAATCGTAATGTGCCAGAAAAACTTAGATGAAGTAATCCCACTAACAATGAGTGAAGGAATGTATTTAACAAGCTTCTCAATGGAATATCTAGAAGAACTAGGCCTTTTAAAAATGGACTTTTTAGGACTAAAAAATTTAACTCTAATTACAAATGTAATAGAAGATATTGAAAAAAGTACCAAAGAAAAAGTAGACTTTCATAAAATTCCCCTACAAGATGAAAAAGTATTAGAATTATTTAGAAAAGCAGATACAACAGGAATTTTTCAATTCGAATCTACTGGTATGAGAAACTTTTTAAAACGTCTTCTTCCCACTTCTTTTGAAGATATCTTTGCAGCAATAGCATTATTTCGTCCAGGACCAGCTGAAAACATTGATACCTACATAAAAAGAAAACATGGCGAAGAAAAAATCACATACTTAGATAAAACATTAGAAGATATTTTAAAAAATACATATGGAATTATTATATACCAAGAACAAATCATGCAAGTAGCAAGTCGTTTTGCAGGATATTCTCTAGGAGAAGCCGATATTCTAAGACGCGCAATGAGTAAGAAGAAAATAGAAATATTAAAAGCAGAAGAAGATAAATTTATAAAAAAGAGTCTTTCACGTGGTCATTCTTATGAAAAGTCAAAAGAAATATTTGATTTAATTCTAAAGTTCGCAGGTTATGGTTTCAACAGAAGTCATTCCGTTGCCTATTCCATTATTGCTTGTAAAATGGCCTACTTAAAAGTTTATTATAAGGATTATTTCTTTAGTAACTTACTAACCAATGTAATTGGAAGTGAGACAAAAACAAAAGAATACATCAAAGAAGCAAGAGGAAATAAAATAATGGTAGTAAAACCAGATATAAATTTAAGTGAAGAAAGATATATCGTAAAAAATAGTCAAATCATCTATCCGTTCAGTAATATTAAACAAGTAGGCATCGTTGCGACCAAAAGTATTTTATCATCAAGAAAAGAAGGACCTTTTAAAGATATTTATGATGCTTTTAGTCGTCTTGTGTTAAATGGTGTAACTAAAAAAAATCTAGAATCTTTAATACTAGCAGATGCCTTCCAAACATTTTCATATAATAAAAAAACCTTAATACATAATTTAGATGAATTAATGAATTATGCAGAATTAACAAAAGATCTAGATAAAAGTCTAGTAATGATTCCAGAATTAGAAGAACAAGAAGATGATACATTAAAAGAAAAACTAGAACAGGAGCTTACTGTATTTGGATTTTATTTCACATACCACCCAACAACCATTTATGAAAAAATGTATCCTAACTGCATAAAGCTAAAAGAAGTAGCAAACTATTTTTCAAAAAAAATACAAACACTAGTCTTAATAGACAAAATAAAAGTAATTACTACCAAAAAAGGAGAAAAAATGGCTTTCCTAACAGCAAGTGATGAAACAGAAAGTCTAAGTTATACCTTATTTCCAAAAACTTATAACTTATATGAGACACTTTCCTTAAAAGAAATAGTAAAGATAACAGGAACAGTAGAAAAAAGACTCAATGAATATCAAATTATTGCAGATAAAATAGAAAGGGTAGACCAAAATGAGAAAGAAAGATAGCACCTATATAATCGTTATAATCGGCTTAATCATCGACCAAATCATTAAGTTTCTAGTAAGAAAAAATTTGAAAGTTTTAGCAAGTATTCCCCTAATCCCCCATTTTTTTCATCTAACACATGTAGAAAATGAAGGAGCCGCATGGGGAGTGCTTAGTAATAACACCACGATATTAATATTTATTAGTTTTATCATCTTTTTAGCTATACTAAAATATATAAAAGAAGAGCCAAATTGGAGTCCTACCAAAACAATATCATTTGGACTAGTCTTAAGTGGAATGATGGGCAATCTAATCGATAGAATCCTTTATCATTCCGTAACAGATTATCTAGACTTTACCATTTTTTTCTATCACTATCCCGTTTTTAACGTAGCAGATATTTTTATTGTAATAGGAGCAATGATATTAATAATTGACCTAGTAAGGAGTGAACAATATGAACATAGAAGTAGTAAACCTAGAAGAAGAATCAGAAAGAATTGACAAATATTTAAGTGAAGAGTTAAACATTTCTCGTAGCAAAATTCAAAAACTATTAAAAGAGGGAAAAGTATTAGTAAATAACTCCGAAGTAAAAGCAAATTTTTTAGTAAAAGCAAATGATTCCATTTGGATAGACGATACACTAGAGTATGAGATTAAAATAGAACCAGAAAATATTCCCCTAGATATTCTCCTAGAAGATGATTATCTATTAGTTATCAATAAAAAATCAGGAATGGTAGTGCATCCTGCTCCAGGACATTATCAAAAAACACTAGTTAATGCCTTACTATATCACTTGAATCAAAAGGAAACGAACAACATCCGTCCTGGAATTGTACACAGACTAGATAAAGATACTTCAGGAGTCATGGTGGTAGCAAAAGATGAAAAAACACATGAACTATTAAGTAATATGATAAAAAACAAACAAGTAAAAAGAAAATATTTAGCAATAGTGGAAGGAGTCATTCCCAATGAAAAAGGAACCATTGATGTTCCCATTGGACGTGATCAACATAATCGTCAGAAGATGGCCGCAACAGATATCAATAGTAAAAATGCGATTACCCATTTTAAAGTTCTAAAAAGATATCCTAAAAATACCTTAATCGAATGTCTCTTAGAAACAGGACGTACCCATCAAATTCGTGTACACATGTCCTATATTGGATACCCCATTGTAAATGATCCCCTATATAACAAAAAATATGCAACCCCCTTTGGACAAATGCTTCATTCTACAAGTATTGAGTTTACACATCCCATAACAAAAAAAGAAATAAAGATAGAAAAAGAACCTCCCAAAGAGTTCATAGAGCTTTTAAATCACTTAGGGGGTAGTATTGATAATATAAATAGTAAGTGACAAAATAGTAGCAAATAAACTTAAAAGTACATAAGGATTTAAGTATTTCGTACTTTTTTCATTTAAATTAGAAGTCTCTTCGTATAGAAATAGACAACTAACAAAAGTACCAAGACAGGAAATAAAACCTAAAAATGAATTTTGAAGATAAAAAAAGACAACAGTAAATAGCTGATTAAATATATAATTGATAAATAATGTCTTCTTATAACTATTTGGTAACCCTTTCCATGAAAATTCTCTAATTAACATATAAACAGAAATAGCAATACCAATATAAGTGATAGTCCAAGCAATTCCATAAAAAATGGGTGGAGGAGTAAAGAATGGAAGCTTTAACGAATAATAATATTCTAAGTTTATAGGAATAAGGCTAGATAAAAACCAAGGAATAAGACATAGAATAAATAGGAATATTTTTTTCAAACAGAATCACCTCTTTCCATATCTTATGTTTTGGTATATAATATTATTAGTTTTTTTGAAAGGGATAATTTCTTACCAAAAGTAAAAAAATGTTCTATTTCTATCAATAAATAAGGAGGAATAAAAATGGAACAAAGCATGGAACTAATGATTGAGGATAAAAATATGATTGTAATGAAACTACTTCATTACTTCATTACTGAAAAAAATTATAATCCTATTATTTTACAAGGTGTTGAAAATGAAATCTGGCTAGAAAATATGGAAGAAGATTATAAAATCATTCGTATTGTATCTAGTTATATTCATAACGATGAACAATTTCGATTTGACATGTTTAAAACAAAAAGAATTATGAAGAAAATCAAAAAGAAAACACTATCTTTAAAAATGAATGCGTTAAGTATTTTTCTAGATTTAGGAGAAAACGTAGACTTAGGAAATAATCAAACAAAAGATGTCTATTGTCTAAAAGTAATAGAAGAGAAAGACTTTAAAGATAATGAACTAGTAAAAAATAGCTTTCCAGATCTTACAAAAAAATTAAAGTATTCAGAAGAAGGCTTACAATTGTTTGCAAAAATCACCAATGATATTAATATTCATAATAAAACAGATGCAGAAAAAATGGATGAAATATTTAAAGTGAAAACGCCACACATTACCTATGGCTTAATGACACTTTGTATCCTTTTATATGTAATGCCCATTTTATTCGGCAATTATGATTTTATCATATCAAATTTTGCAGTTAATAAAATAGCAATCAGACAAGGGGAGTATTACCGCCTCCTAACAGCAACCTTTCTTCACGGTGGACTTATCCATCTGTTTTGTAATGTCTATGCACTATTTGTAATTGGTAGTCAAGTAGAAAGTTTTTTGGGAAAAGCAAAGTATTTAATGATTTATCTATTTAGTGCTATAACAGGTTCCCTACTATCCATGATATTTATTGGAAATAATCTAAGCCTTGGAGCAAGTGGTGCTATATTCGGTCTATTGGGCTCTCTATTATACTTTGGTTATCATTACCGTGTCTTTTTAGGAAACGTAATGAAAAGCCAAATCATTCCTTTGATTATATTTAACTTATTATTAGGCTTCACACTTTCAGGAATTGATAATTCCGCACATATAGGTGGTCTAATCGGAGGAGCATTAATGACAATGGCTTTAGGAGTGAAATATAAAAGTACTACATTTGAAAAAGTAAATGGTTGGATTATCACAGGCATCTATGTAGCGTTTCTAATCTATTTAGGATTTATAGCATCCATATATTAAAGGAACAGTAAAATGATAGTAGAGTCATACGAAAAATTAAAAAAGAAACAATATCAAAATTTAAAAGAACTTTCACAAGTTAAGAAAAATGTTAAACAATGATTATATTAGTAGTGTACTATTAGAACTAAAAAAGAATCCTAATTTTCAAACAAAAGATATAAAATATACACTAGATTTAGAAAAGCTATTTGATATACCAGCAATTAGCAAGAAATTATAAAAATCATTTTTTTAGTCTAAATAGCATTTTTTACTTTAATAAAAAAGAAGCAGAAATCACATCTGTGGGAGGGAAAACAGGGTTTTCAAATACTTATATCAGTCATCCCATTGATAATGGCTATGGATTTTATGATCTACTACTAGAAATAGAAGGAGCTTTCCAAAATGAATTTACACTTTTCAACAAAAATATATTTCAATCTACCTATTTTCTAAAAAGAAAAAAATGGATTCATATCATAAATGGCATAGTGACACTCATTCCACTCATACTATTTCTTCTAAAAATAATCAATATAATTTTCTGTTTACTATTTTCAATAATTGGCGTCATACTAGCAGAGGTACTCATAAAAAAACAGTATTTCATAAAAAACTTTTATAATAACACAATTTGCAAAAACACTTATTTTGAAGAATTTAGTAAAGATTTATCCTGTTTTCAAAATAACTCATACTTCCATGAATTTTTAGCAAAATATAAAGATAATATAGAACTAAGAGTAGAGCAAAATAAAATATACATTTTAGTAAAACTAGAGTACATATATGAAACAGAAAGTAGAAATAAAACATTCCAAAAGATGGAAAAAAACATCCAACTTTTTAACACACTACCACAAGATATAGAAAAACTAGTAAACCATTTAGAAAGGAATTTTGAAATCTCTAGTACTAGTAATGATGATTAACAGCAAGTTATCGCAAAATACTTGCTTTTTTTGTCTATTTTTAGTACGATAAGTGTATACAAGATAGAAGGAGGTGAGGTAAATGGCAAAATTAGATATGACAAACGCAACTTATGCAAGAAATACTGATCAAAAAAGTAAGCTACAATTAAAAGTACGTGATGAATTTCAGAAATATGGAGAAAAAATGACAAATTGCTATACTTTTAATACATTATCTAGAATAAGAGAAGAATTATGGGTTGGTGAAGATTCTAACGTATTTTGGTCAATATTAGAACAAAGAATTAAGAATGTGCAAGCAAGTTGTAATGTAGCTTGTAATAAAATATGTCAAATAATTGATGATGATTATAGCAAATTTTATACTATGCAAAACAACAATGGAAACAATATAAAAAAATAGTAAATAGAAAGGAGTGATAAAATGCCAGTATATGGAATTCAAGCAGGTGGAGTTGCTAAAATAACAGCAGCATTAGAAGAATATAAGAAAGAAATTACAACTGATGTTCTTAAAGATACTGAGGCAGCATTAAGACAGGCAATTAAAGGAGAGAGTAGTATAAGAAGTTATCAAACCACAATAAAAGCATTTAAAGAGGATATACATGAAGAACTAACAAGCTACATCGATCAAACAATTAGAAGTTTGTCACAAATTGAAACAGCATACATAAGAAATGATCAAACCTCAAGTAGTGTAATCAAAAAAAGCTAATTTGACGATTATAAGCAAATAAAAAATACAAGAAAAAAATATAGTGAAAATTCCTTGTGTTTTTTCTTTATTTATAATAAAAGAGTAAAAGGTAAGGTGGAAGTATGAAAGTTTATATTACAGATAATAGCAAAATAGTAGATTACGCATTACCAACGAAAGTAGAAGATTCTTTCTTAATTGAATTTATAACTGCAACAGGAGTAGAAGAAAATATTATTCTAACAGCCGAAAATGGAGTATGGACTATTTCAAGTAATATAGATACCACCATTACAAACGGTGTTACCAAAATAGAAAAAGATATTTTAAAAGACAATGTTTGTTATCAAATTCAATTTAGTGATTTAGAAGAAATAGTAAAAATGTATTGTGTAGAAACGCCAGTTATCTATCAAAGTTTTCAAGTTCCCAATAAAGATGTCATTACATTAGGAAGAGAAAATGCAGATATTTGTTATAATGCCGTTGGAATTGGAGAGACCCATTTTAAAATAAAACGTTCAAGTAATGAATGGATATTCGAAGGAAATGAAGATAATACACGAATCACTTTTATAAATGGAAAAAGATATCAAAAAATTGTTTTGCAATTAGGCGATGTCATATTTACAAATGGCTTAAAAATAATCTGGATGAATACATTTATAAAAATAAATAATCCCAATAACTTAGTCCAAGTAGCATCCGAAAAATATGAAAAGTTTAATATGATGGGGGATGAAAATACCTATACCCAAGTGAAGGATACTGAAAAAGCAATTACACTTTATAATGAAAACCAAGTGTTTTTCCATACTCCTAGTTTAAAAAAGACAATCAAAGAAAAAGAAATAAAAATTATGAATCCACCATCACCAAGAGGAAATGATGATCCACCAGCTTTTCTAACCTTAGGATCAACAATTATAATGGGAATTTCTTCTTCTCTAACAGGACTAATGGCTATTTTTACACTAACAAAGAAAGATGGCAACATATTAAGTGCAATCATCGAAATTATAATATGTCTTTCCACTTTATTAGGAAGTATTGCCTTTCCAATACTACTAAACAAATACAATAAAAATAAAATAAAAAAACAAGAAGAAAAAAGGCAAAAAAAATATGGAGCATATCTGAATGAAAAGAAATTAGAAATTAAAAATGAACTAGAAAAAGAGCGAACCATTCTCTACGAAAATAATCTAAGCTTAAAAGAAATTGTTCAAAATATCATAAATAAAAAATGCATTTGGAATCGTGAAATTTCAGACTCTGACTTTCTAAATTTACGCCTAGGAATTGGAACTAGAAAGTCATACATAAAAGTAGATGCCAAAGTAGACGAATTTTCGCTAGAAGATGATAATCTACGTGAAGAAGTAGAAAAAATTATAGAAACCCCACTTGTCTTAGAACAAGTACCCATTACAATCTCGTTAATAGAAGATAGAATATTGCCTCTTATTATAAATCCTAACTTTTTGTATAAAAAACAATTTATTGATAGCCTAATGTTACAGTTAATTACTTATTGTAGTGGAATGGAATTAAAAATAGTAATACTAACAAATAAGGAAAACCAAGATAATTGGAATTACTTAAAATATTTACCACATTTGTGTAATCAAGATAAAAATATTCATTTTTTTGCAACAAATGATGATGAAATGAAACAGTTATCCATTTATTTAGAATCCGTTTATAATGAGCGACTAAGCCATAGTACTATCACAGCAGAAGATAAGAAAAAAACACAAGATATCCAGGAGAATGTTTATAAAAATTTTGATGAATATTATTTAATTATTACAGATACTTTTATTGAGACCAAAAAACTAGGAATTATAGATAAGATTATAAATAGTACAGTAAACTTAGGCTTTTCTATGCTAACAATAGAGTCTAGTATGCAAAATGTTCCTAGTAAAAGTACAAAATTTGTCTCAATAAACGATAATATAGGAACCATATCAGGAAAGGATTTAAATAACGAAGAAATATTAAACTTTGCAGTAGAATGCATTAGTGCAACGAATATTGTAGAAAGCTATTCTGAAATAATTGCCAATATTCCTGTCTCATTTACCAAAAATGGAATGAGCCTCCCTACAAGCATCAATTTTTTGGAAACATATAAAGTAGGAAAAATTGAGCAGTTAAATATTGTAAACAAATGGACAAACAACGATCCAACCCTAAGTTTGCAGGCACCAGTAGGAGTAAACGAAGAGGGAAAACCATTCTATTTAGACTTACATGAAAAGTCTCAAGGACCCCATGGATTAATTGCAGGCTCAACAGGAAGTGGAAAAAGTGAATTCATCATTACTTTTATCCTATCAATGGCAGTAAACTATCATCCCTATGAAGTACAATTTGTCTTAATTGATTATAAAGGAGGAGGACTGGCAGGTGCCTTTGAAAATAGAGAAACAGGAATTAAAATTCCCCATCTAGTGGGAACCATTACAAACCTAGATGAAGCAGAAATGAATAGAACCCTAGTTTCCATTAAGTCAGAATTAAAACGTAGACAAAAATTATTTAATGAGGCAAGAGATGCTCTAGGAGAATCAACTGTTGATATCTATAAATATCAAAAATATTATCGAAAAAAATTAGTAACAGAACCCATTTCTCATTTATTTATCATATCAGATGAGTTTGCAGAATTAAAAAGCCAACAACCAGACTTTATGAATGAATTAATCTCAACTGCTCGTATTGGAAGAAGCTTAGGAGTCCATTTAATTCTTGCAACCCAAAAACCAAGTGGGGTAGTGGATGATCAAATATGGTCAAACTCAAGATTTAAAGTATGCTTAAAAGTACAAACTCCAGAAGACAGCAATGAACTATTAAAAAGACCAGAAGCAGCAAGTATCAAAGAAACAGGAAGATTTTATTTACAAGTCGGGTACAATGAAACCTTTGAATTAGGACAATCTGCATGGGCAGGGGCTAAATATATTCCAACAGATAGAATTATAAAAAATATAGATGACTCCATTCGTTTTATCAATAACAATGGAGATATTATGAAACAAATAAATGATAAGACCAAAGAGAATCTAGAAAAAGATTATGGGGATCAACTAACCAATATTGTGAAATATTTATATAATATTGCACTTCGAGAAAACTTAGAATTTAAAAGCTTATGGTTACCTAGTATTCCAAAGGAAATCTATATTAGTAATTTAGCAAAAAAGTATAACTATGTTGCACATCTGTATGAAATAAATCCAATACTTGGAGAATATGACATTCCAACGGAACAATTACAAAAACTACTAACAATAGATTTTACAAATACAGGAAACCTAATTATTTATGGAAACGCAGGTTCTGGAAAAGAAAATATGTTAACAACCCTTATCTATTCTACATGTATTTACCATTCACCAGAAGAAGTAAATTTTTATATTTATGATTTTGGAGCAGAAACATTAAAAATATTCCAAAACTTTCCACAAGTAGGAGATATCATATTATCAGATAATATTAAAAAAATAGTAAATGCTTTTCAAATGATAGAAAAAGAAGTAAATAGACGAAAAGAATTATTTTCAGAATATGGTGGAAATTATATCTCATACATTAAAACAAGCGGAAAATCACTTCCATTTATTATAAATATTCTAAATGGCTATGAATCATTTATAGAAAATGCAGGAGAGTATGAAGATTATTATGCTTCCTTACTTAGAGAATCATCAAAATATGGGATAATATTTATCATGACAGTATCAGCAGTAAACAATGTCTCAATTAGAATCACTCAGTCATGTGTTAATGTAATGGCTATGAAACTAACAGAAGTAGCAGAATACCGTTATACATTAAATGCACCATATGGACTACTTCCTGCCAAATATTTTGGAAGAGGAATCATTTCCATGAATAATACAGCATATGAGTTTCAAACTGCTTTTGTATATCTAAAAGAACAGATAAATGAATGCATTAAACAAACCGCAAATAAACTAAATCAAACTTATCAAACAAAAGCAAGAAAAATTCCAATCATTCCTAAAATAATAGATTTAGACTTAATGATCTATAACTTAGAAGATATAAACAATGTTCCAATAGGAATCGATATGTATGATGGTAAAATCCATAAATATGATTTTACAAAGAATAAAATATTACCAATAATTGGAAAAACATTATTATCAGAGAATAACTTTGTAAAAGGAATGATTTGCCTCTTCGCATCCATTCCTAATATTCAAGTATCTGTAATTGATTTTTCATTAACATTAAATAATATAGAAGCAAATATTGAGTATCATAATGATGAATTTACCAAGACAATAGAAGAAATAAAACAAGGCACAAAAGAAAATAAAAAAAAGTACTATTTTTTAATTGGAATTGGTCATATATATGATACAGTATTAGATGAAGGAATTACCTCACTATTTAATATTTTTGCAAATCCAAGCTTACCAAATAGTTACTTTATTTTAATAGATAATTATGTATCTTATCGAAAAATAATAAATGAAAAGTGGTACAAAGAAATAAGCCACAATAATGGTATATGGGTTGGAAATGGAATAGAAATGCAAAATGCAATAGAGGTAGAAAATCTCCAAAAAAGTGATATTACAGAAATAGCAAAAGATATAGCATTTACAGTAGAAAATGGAAATTATAGAGTAGTAAAGACAATACCTAGTAAAGAAGAGGATGGATATTATGAATAATAAAGTTTTTGTAAAACTAATTGTACCAGAAATAGATAAAACATATGATGTCTATTTACCAATTAATAAAAAAGTGGGAAACATTATAAATTTATTAAATCAAGCAATTTACGAAATGACCAATAAAGAGATAAAACCTTCTAATAGCTATAGTCTATATAATAAAAAAACAGGTGAAAAATACTTATCAGATATTCTTCTCTTTAACACTAATATTAGAAATGGAACCAATCTTATTTTAATAGAGTAGAAAAATATGCTTTCTAAAAAAAGGAAAGCATTTTTCTATCGTTGAATCAATCTAAAGTGCACAATTAAGTGCAATTTGATATAAAATGTGTAT
>CAMNSB010000036.1 GCA_946554325.1 uncultured Mycoplasmatota bacterium | reverse complement strand
AACATCCTTTATGAGTATCATTTTACAGAACAAAAAGAAAAAAGAATGTAGAATTCTGTTGCCTATTCTATATTCTTTTTTCTCTATTTATTAAAATATTCATAAATGACTTGATAATCACAATAATCAAGTTTCTTATCACCCACAGCCATATAAGAATCTCTTCCCTTTCCTAAAATGGCAACGATATCTCCTTCTT
Organism: uncultured Mycoplasmatota bacterium; assembly: GCA_946554325.1. Classification (GTDB taxonomy): domain Bacteria; phylum Bacillota_I; class Bacilli_A; order RF39; family UBA660; genus MGBC119817. The sequence goes on along the minus strand of CAMNSB010000036.1, from coordinate 15,501 downwards.
TGGCAATAGAGAAAGCTTGATGAATGGCATTTTCTCTATTTTCCACTCGAATATAATTATCTTTATCACTATCAGAAACTAAATCATCGATAATATCATCTACTTTTTCCCATCTCGGATCATCCATGGTAAAAATCACAAAGTCAGACTTCTCTAAAGCAACCTTTCCCATACTAGCTCGCTTTTCTTTTTCACGTCCTCCAGCAGAACCTACCACTGTAATAATTTTTTTATGTTCCATTGCCTGTAAAGTACTTAAAATGTTATCAATTCCATTTGCTGTATGAGCATAATCTAAAACAATCTTATAGTCTTGTCCAAAATCTAAAAACTCACATCTACCTGAAATAGGCTCTAATGTAGAAATAAGTGAAACGACTTTCTCTAAATCCAGTTTTTCTAAATAACAAAGTATAAATGCTGCTGTCACATTATAGGCATTATAAACTCCAACATAAGGACTCACAATAGAAAACACCTCATTGTTATGAACAATATCAAAACAAGTTCTATCATCACAACAATGAATATTTTTTATCTGAAAATCTGCATCGTTACTAACACCATAAGTAACAAGATGAGCTTGAACTTTTTCTTTTACTTCTGTAAAGTGAGCATCATCTATATTTAAAATGGCCCAACCATCTTTATCCAGTAAAGTAAAAAGTTTTGCCTTAGACTGTACATAATTTTCAAGTGTTTTGTGATAATTCAAATGATCTTCTGTAATATTTGTTAAAATGGCATAACGAAACAATAAATCATCCACACGTCCATGTAGTAGCGCCTCACTAGAAACTTCAAGAGAAACATATTGACACTCTTCCTGATGAAACTGTAAAAGATACTGATACAAAAATTCTGTAAGTGGTGTTGTATTACTAGTAGACTCTATCCTTTCTGAAAAACAAACTCCATTGGTCCCAATATAAGCACATTTAGAAAACGCCTCTAATAACTTCCAAAGAATAGTAGCAGTAGTTGTTTTCCCATCTGTTCCCGTAATACCAACAAGCTTCATTTTCCACTCATTTTGATGATAAAACTTAGAACAGATTTCATAAAAACTTTTATTAACATCAGAAACTACTACAACAGGAACACGGCAAGTTACATCTCGCTCCGTAACAACTGCCACTGCTCCCCTATCAATAGCATCAGAGGTAAAATCAGCATGGTCCACATTATAACCTTTAATAGCAACAAATAAGTCTCCTGGCACTATATCTCTAGTATCACTTTTAACACCACTAATTGGAGTATCATAAGAACACTCCAGTAATTCATTCAATCTTTTCATATCATACTATATTCCTCTCTAAAAATAATGTGCACCCCTATTTCTTCCCTTTCTCTTCTTCCTCCAAGTTAATACCATAGTATTCACGCACTTTTTTCTCTAACTCCTCTTTAAGCTCTGGTGTATCTTTCAACAGTAACTTCACATTTTCTTTGCCTTGTCCAAGTTTTTCTCCTCCATAAGAATACCATGCTCCTGTTTTTTGAACAATTCCAGCATCCGTCGCTAAATCAATAATTTCCCCTTCTTTAGAAATTCCCTCACCATACATGATATCAACAACTGCTGTCTTAAAAGGAGGAGCTACTTTATTTTTAACCACTTTTACAGTTGTCTTGTTACCAACAACACCATCTCCCATTTTTAACTGTTCATTACGTCTAATATCAAGTCTTATAGTAGAATAAAACTTAAGAGCACGTCCTCCTGGAGTCGTCTCAGGATTACCAAACATAACGCCCACTTTTTCACGTAATTGATTAATAAATATTGCCGTTGTCTTTGTTTTATTAATCGTACCAGAAAGCTTACGCAATGCTTGTGACATAAGTCTTGCCTGAAGTCCAACATGACTATCTCCCATTTCACCATCAATCTCTGCTTGTGGAACAAGTGCCGCTACGGAATCAATAACAACAATACTAACCGCTTCACTACGCACCAGTGCCTCACAAATCTCAAGAGCCTGTTCACCTGTATCAGGTTGAGAAAGCAAAAGCTCATTAATATTAACACCAAGTCGTTTCGCATAAACTGGATCTAATGCATGCTCTGCATCAATAAACGCAGCACGCCCTCCCTTTTTTTGAATCTCTGCAATCGCTTGTAGGGCAAATGTTGTTTTACCACTAGACTCAGGACCATAAATCTCAATAATTCTACCTCTAGGATATCCACCTACACCTAAAGCAATATCAAGTGATAAACACCCACTAGAACAAACATCTACTTTCATATGAGTATTCTCACCAAGTTTCATAATAGCCCCTTTACCAAATTGTTTTTCTATATCAAGAAGCACCTGATCCAACGCCTTATCTTTATCCTTTTCAACTGTTTTTACCATAAATTCCTCCTTGTGTTTTCGTTGTAATCTCATTGTAACTTACTTCAAAAAAAAAAGCAAGCTTTTTTTCGAACAACCGTTTGTTAAAATTTACCTGAATTTTAAACCGAAAAAAAGAAAATCCCATAGGAATTTAACATTTTCAAACAGTAGAAAGTCTAATTTTGTGAAATTTGCTTTGGAAAAATAATTTCTTTATTAAGAAAATAATACTGAAATAAAGAAACAACAGACATAATAGTAGCAAAATAAATAAGAAAATCTGCCACTCTAATATTCCACATTTCAAATGGCATATTATAAAAGAATAACAAAACAAGTCCAACCATCATAGAAGCAGTTTTAATCTTACCACTTTTAATAGCTGCAACTACACATCCTTTTCTTGCAGCCTCCATTTTAATAGCATCCACAATAATATCACGTCCAATAATAAGCACTGGAACAATAACAGGCATAAACCCTTGAGATGCTAAAATAATAAGCACTGGATTAACTAAAACTTTATCAGCAATTGCATCCAACATTTTCCCAGTATCCGTTACCATATTTTTATGTCTTGCTATATAACCATCTAAAAAATCAGTAAAAGAAGCAACAATGAAAATAACACCACCTATTAAATAGCGTATATCCATCGTAATACCCCCTACAATAATCTTAGGAACCATCACTCCAATTGCATAAAATGGAAAACACAAAATAAAAATCAAAATAGCACTAAACATTAATCTAAGTACAGTAAGTTTTGTAGGAAGATTCATAAACTTCTACTCCTTTCAACTCCTCTGTTCTAACAGGAGCTTTATTAATTGTTTTAATAATTACATAAATCAAAATACATAAGACAACAAGAAAAAGAAAACCCAAAACAAATGGAAATATATGAACTTTCTTTTTATACTCTTTTGTATAAGGAGATTTTATTTTTTTTACATTTTTTTCTTCACTTTTCTTTTTAGCTTCTAATATATCATCAAGAGAAATTTTAGAGGTATGTTCAAACAAAAATTCATTAAACTCATCCATTACTTTTTCAGGATCAAGTCCTAAATACTTTGCATATTGTCTAACATATTGTTTTAATCCATAAACGTCTTTAAAGGCTCTAACATTTCCTTTTTCTATATTTTCAAGTTGACTAGTAGAAAGATCTAAGTCTTCTGCAGCTTCCTCTATACTAACTCCATTATCTAGTCTTGTAATCCGTAAATATTCACCTAACTCTTTCAAGACCTCACCTCACTAATATAAAAAAATAATAATACTTCGTAAGCCATGTTCTGTTCCTATCACTAGGCAACAAACATCTATCTACTGCATAAGCAGTCCCTAACTTAGTTTGATTCCTTCGTTAGAGCTCCCCTACCAAAATTTGGGTTTCTCACTCGTGGGGTTTACCTCGTTTCACCTCTTTGTTTCCAAAAGAGCACGTTTCTGTGGCACTTTTCAGGGCATTATCATATCTTAGACTTAGACTAAGCCCGCCGTTAGATTTCTCTACCTTAGGTTATTTTTTCCCTAAGCACGAACACTACAACCATCTCAGGTTGTGTGAGCATGGACTTTCCTCAATAGTTATAAAAACTACAGCGTTTGTTTTCCGTATTATTATTCATCTTTTCCATATACCATTTTTTCAAGTTGTGCAAGACGTCTCATAATATCAACATTGGTAACTTCAGGTGCATCGTTATTCTTAGCAATCTCAACACTAACTCTAGCATTACGCAACTCTTGTTTTAATTTCATAATCTCACCTAAAAGATCGGCCTTTTCTTTTTCTAAACTATTAATGATTTTAAAAAACTGTTCATAATCATTAATAATCACATCTAAAAACTGATCTACTTCTTTTAGTCGATAGCCACGTGTATCAATTTTAAATTCTTTTTCTAGTATATCTTGTGGCATAAGTGTTATCTTATTTTGATACATCCATATCACCAATCCCTTACACTCTATATTTTCGCAAAAAATATGCAATTTGTCAATTCTTTATTCGCTCTACTTCTATATGAATTTTAGCCACTCGTAAAGAGTCAATCATGCGATTCATAACCTTAACTACTTCTAATGTATTCATATTATCACCTCAAAAATGAGTATAAAGCAAAAAAAACACTTTGTCATATATTCGACAAAACTAGATAAAATTAAAACAAAAATTTATAGTCAAAAGAAAAAAACTATAGTATAATAGAGACTAGGTGAGTAGCATGAATTATCCAAATGGAATCAAAAAGAAAAAAGCTCCCTCCATTATTTCATATAAGAATAGAGGAATGACTTTAGAATCAGATTTAAATGAAAGTAATACTTACTATAAAGAAAATAAAATTGCATATATCTATAAAAAACCTACTCCTATTAAACTAGTAAAAGTAGATTATAAAAAAAATTTAATCAAAGAAGCATACTTTGATAAACCATCTACAACAGATTATAATGGAATATATAAAGGAAAATATATTGATTTTGAAGCAAAAGAAACAACCAGTAAAACTTCTTTTCCATTAAAAAATATTCATCCTCATCAAATAGAACACATAAGAAATATTAACGAAGAAAAGGGCATATCATTTTTAATAGTTAGATTTACCACTCTAGATAAAACATATCTTTTAAGAGGAGAAGATTTCCTTTATTTTATCGATAATGAGAATAGAAAATCCATTCCCTTAACTTATTTTAATGATAAAGCCTACTATTTAAAAAGTACTTTAAGACCACGTGTAGACTACATAAAAATAATTAATCAAATAATGGAGGTAAATAAATGACGAAAAATAGTAAAAAGAAAAATACAAAAAGTGATTTAAGTAAAACAAAGGCTTATAACGCAAATGAATTAAGAGGAAAAAAGAAAGTAACTAAGAAAGAAAATAAAAAGATAACCATCATCTGTTTAGTTGCCTTTATCTTATTATTAGTTTTATGTTTTATAAACCTGGGTTTATTATTTACAATTTTTACAGCAGTTGGAATCCTAATTATTCTAGGAATTGCAAGATTATTAGATAAAGTAAAAAATAAAAAGAAACAGAAAAAAATAGTCAATATTATTTTAATTATTTGTCTAATACTAGGAATTATTTGTCTTTCCTTACTGTCTGCCTTTTTAATCTATATTACGATAAAAGCACCAAAGTTTGATCCAAAACGTCTAGACAAACCAGAAGTATCTATCCTCTATGATAAAGATGGAGCAGAAATTATTAAACTAGGATCAGAGCGAAGAGAAAAAGTAACCTATGATGAACTTCCTCAAGTCTTAATAGATGCCATTGTAGCAACAGAAGATTCTAGATTTTTCCAACATAACGGGTTTGATGCTCCAAGATTTTTAAAAGCATCTCTTGGACAACTAGCAGGACACTCAGATGCAGGTGGTGCCTCTACCCTATCCATGCAAGTCATTAAAAATAGTTTTACTTCAACAGAAGCCAGTGGTATGAGTGGTATTATTCGTAAATTCACAGATATCTATTTATCAGTATTTAAACTAGAAAAAAACTACTCCAAAGAAGAAATTATTGAGTTTTACGTCAATAACCACTTTCTAGGTGGAAATATTTATGGTGTAGAAGAAGCGTCCCATGCCTACTTTAATAAAAGTGTAAGCGATTTAAACTTAGCAGAAGCATCCACCCTAGCAGGAATGTTTAAATCTCCTAATTATTATAGACCAACAGCAAATCCTAAAAATGCAACAGCAAGAAGAAAGACGGTACTATATTTAATGAGAAAACATGGATATATTACCAAAGAAGAAGAAAGTCTTGCAAATAGCATTCCAGTAGAAAGCCTAACAGCAGAAGCAAATGGAACCAATAGTGGTGCTCACACATACCAAGGGTATATTGATACGGTAGTCCAAGAATTAGAACAAAAATATAATGTAAATCCATATGTAACTCCAGTTTTAGTCTATACCAACATGGATCGAAGCAAACAAGATGGCGTAAATCGCGTCATGAACGGAGAAAGCTTCAGTTGGGTAAATGATGTAGTCCAATCTGGTGTCTCTGTACTAGACTCAGAAAGTGGAAAAATAATTGCAATTGGTGCAGGAAGAAATAAACAAGGAGCAAACGAATTTAACTTTGCTGCTAGTCCAAAGATGAATCGTCAACCAGGTTCTACTGCCAAACCACTATTCGACTTTGCACCACTAATTGAATATAATAACGCTTCTACTTACGGCTATAACAAGGATAATGTTTACTATCCATTCATTGATGAACCATATTCTTATACAAATGGAAAATCAATTCAAAACTGGGATGGTCGCTTTATGGGTACCATGAGTATGAGACGTGCCCTATCCCTTTCTAGAAATATTCCAGCGATCAAAGCCTTCCAACAAGTAGATAATAAAAAAATTATTGAGTTCGTAACTTCACTTGGAATTGAACCAGAAATAGAAAATGGACGAATTCATGAAGCTCATTCCCTAGGTGCATTTAACGGTGTAAACCCATTAAAGATGAGTGCTGCCTATGCTGCTTTCTCAAATGGTGGTTATTACAATGAACCATATGCTGTATCAAAACTAGAGTTCCGTGATACAGGAGAAACAAAAGAACATAAATCTAAAAAGAAAAGAGCAATGAGTGATGCAACGGCTTTCATGATATCAAGTATCTTACAAGACACACAAGTAAGTAGTGCCACAATTCCTGATGTAGCATTAAAAACAGGTACTACCAACTATGATGAAGCAACCATTAGAGCAAACCACCTACCATCTGATGCAATAGGAGATTCATGGGTAATCGGATATACAACAAAAACAGTAATTGGTATGTGGTATGGATATCAAAAAATAGATGCTACCTATGTTTCACGAAACCTACCAGCAACCATTCAAAGAGATAAATTATTTAGAGCACTTGCAAACGAAGTATTTGAAAAAAACAAAACACCATTTAAACAACCAAGTAGTGTAGAAAAAATTCCAATTATCTCAGGATCAAACCCAGCTCAAATTGCAGGTAGTGGTGCAGGAAATGTTGTATATGAATACTTTAAAAAAGGATTTGAACCAAAAAATAAAGCACCAGAAGAAACAAAACAACTAGCAAAACCAGGTAATTTAAAAGCAACTTTTGATGGTAAAAATAAAGTTACAATCAGTTGGAGTGCTGTAAGTGAAAGCGAAAAAGTAGAAGGTTATACATTTGGATATAATATTTATTTAGGAGATACATTAATTGGATTCACAGATAAAACAAGTTATACTTATACAACTAACAATCCTTATGGAACATATAGAGTTGTAGCAGCATACAAAGGCTATGAAGGAATCAAAGGAAGCCCCGCTACATTCACATTAAAAAAAGAAGAAGAAGAAAATATAAAATTAACTCTTTCTTATCATGGACCAACAGAACTATCAGAAACAGGTACTCTATCTCTAAATACAGCAAACTTTAAAATAACAAATAATGGAAGTCCAGTTACAGCAAGTATTAGTGGATGTACACCTTCTAATATTACTAGTACAACACCAACTGAAGTTACATGTAGTATTACTTATAATGGCAAGGTATATAAAGAATCTATAACAATTACAGCAACGGAGTCTAAAACACCAACTCCACCACCAGAAGAACAAACACCATAAAAGAGATGCATAAAACATCTCTTTTCATTTGACTATTTTTCTCTTTTACATATATTCTTTAACTTACAACCCTCACATTCTGGCTTTATCGCCTTACAATGGTACCTACCAAATAAAACCATTTGTTTATGTCGTCTTCCCCACTCACTTCGTCGAAACTTTCTCTTTAATTTTCTCTCAATTTCCAAAACATTATCATCCACCTTAGCAAGCGAAAGTCTTTTGCTTACCCTCTCTACATGAGTATCAACAGCAAACTCTGGCAAATCATAGAGTTCGCTTAACAAAACACTAACCGTCTTTCTTCCAATACCAGGTAATGTTTCTAAAAGCTCTCGTTTTCTAGGCATCACTCCACCATATTCATCATGAATAAAAGTAGCAATTCCCCTAACGTACTGAGCTTTTTTCCGAAACGACCCTAACGGTCTTAAAATAGATTCTAACGAAGAAATAGGTGCCTCCTTTAAATCTTTAAGTGTAGGATACTCAGAGAATAATATTTCTGTTACTTGATTCACTCTCTTATCCGTAGTCTGTGCACTAAGCATAACAGCAATAAGAAGCTCATAATCCTTATGATAGTGAAGCTCACATGGAGGATTAGGAAGCAATTCATCTAAATAATTTGCGAATATTTCTACGCTATTCATCATCATCAAACCAATCATAATCAAATATTTCTGCAACAGGCTCTTTTTCCTTTTCCTTACGATGCTGCATCTTATTCTTCAAAACATCATCTTTCGTCTTAATCCCTCGCTTATCCCATTCATAAAGAATTTTATCAATATAACGAAGATTAGAAACACCATTAAAAGTAGCCTCTTTAAGAGCTTCTAGAATAATCTCTTCACTCATATGATTATCAAGCCAAGCCTTAATAATCTCAAACTCCATCGGACTAAGCGTCCTCCCAAACTCTTTCTCAATAATACCAAAGATATTACTATTAGAGTGATCCTTCTCCTCTACTACCCTCTCACGAATAAGTAAAGAAAGCTTACTGTAAAACTCAGAAAGATCAAGAACCTCTTCCATAAGTCCCTTCTCATTTTTAACAGTGGCAAAGGAAAGCAAATGCTTATCAGAAAGAGAAGAAATATATTCCATAACTGTTGTTAAATCAAGTGCTAAATCGTGACAAATCTTCTCTGGATTAAATAAAAAGTGATCTCCCTGATTATATAAATACATAAAAAATAAAAATTCAGATAAAGACATCTTAAACTTCTTATAATTTTGAAGTAAATAAAGAGGAATTACCAGATGACCCTGTCTAAATACATCTACTAACTTATTAGAATCCATTTTCTCACCTCGCTTATAATACTATAATTCATGATAAGAAGAAATACAATAAGAAAGAATATCTTCTTTTTTATTTTCCAATTTACCATATAAAATAGCATGTTCTAAATCCTCATAAATCTCTTTTAAATAACTGCCTGGTGCTTTAGAAAGACAGGCACAAATCTCATCCCCAGTAGCATCAATATCACGCCTACTATGAATCGGAAGCAAATTATAAATGCGAGTAATCTCTGAAGAAGACTCTCCCTTCATCTCACCTACAACAGAATTTACATATAAACCATACCGATAAAGAACATAAGGATCTAAATTATTAAGAAGATATGCCTCATGAATATCTTTCATCAAGTCCTTCTCATTAGAAGTAAAAGGATATATAGAAACAACATCTAATAAAGCCCATATAGCCATCAAAGAATCTGTATAATGAACCTCTCTTAATTTAGGAATCTCTAACTCCTCTAAAAGATTAAGCTCAATCAGTAAAGAAATCCCCCTCTTAGCATTGGTACTAGTAAAAATCTTATCCAACTCTTCTCTTTTTCTCTCATAAGAAAGCGAAGAAAGTAATTTTTTATGTTTAGTAATCGCCTTATTAACATCATCTGTAAGACAAAAATCAAGAGTGGTTGCAAACCGAATTGCTCGAAGAATTCTTAAAGCATCTTGTGAAAACTTCTGATCACTATTTCCAATTGTTCGAATAAACTTTTTATTCATATCATCTTTTCCATGTAAAAGATCAATAATATTTTCATCTTTATCCATACAAATAGAATTAATAGTAAAGTCTCGTCTTAACAAATCTTGATATAAATTATCTACATATTGCACTTCATCTGGATGTCTATGATCTAAGTAAGAGTGCTCCCTACGAAATGTAGTAATAGAAAATTGTATATTGTTAAAAGTAACAATAACAGAACCATAATCATCAGGAGGAACTAAGGCATCCAAAAAAATCTCTTTTAACTCCTTAGGAGTAGCATTTGTACAAATATCAATATCATTAGAAGTATTGCCAAGTAGATAATCCCTAACATATCCTCCTACAATATAAGCAACATAGCCATGTTCTTCAATCTCACTTAAAATCTTCTTTGCTACATTTAACATATCATCACCATCTTTATTGTACCACTTTTTAAGACAAAATAAAAAGCCAAATGGCTTTTTATTATTCATTAACTGCATCTTTAAGTGCAGAACCTGCTTTAAATGAAACAGCATTTCTAGCAGCAATAGTAACTGTTTCTCCAGTTCTAGGATTACGACCTTCACGAGCTGCTCTTTTTGAAACTGAGAATGTTCCAAAACCAACTAGTGGCACTTTATCTCCCTTAGCAAGTGCTGTTGTAATAGATGCAAACGTAGCATCGATAGCACGAGTTGCATCTGCCTTAGTAAGTCCAGTAGCTTCAACAACTGCTTCTACTAATTCAACTTTCTTCATAATTAAATATACCTCCTTATGTTTTCTAAGCACACGTAGCATGCTTACATATATAACTTACCATCTATTCCCTTAAATTGCAACAAAAATACACGAAATTGACATTTTTTTAATGACATTATCTTTTTTTAGAAAGTTTTTCTAAAATACTAGTCAAAAGTGATATAATATGACCAATCGCATAAAAGAATGAACATCCCAAAAAACTAGCAAACCAAACAAAGATGGTCAAAGATAAATTAAATTGTTTTTGTGTACAAGAGCCAAAAAGAGAAGAGGATTCACAAGCAGGAAATAAATTTCCAAGTAAAATACCTACCACAAATAAAATAATAAAGGTAACAACAGCAATAATTTGATATCCATTAAGCTTCTGTTTCGAAACCTCCCTCGTAATACTCTTAATTTTTGGAAGTTCTTCCTTCTCTTTATCAATTTGATCAAATAAATCCATTAAGCACCTTCTCCTTTCTTTTTTATACTCTTCTGATTCCGAGATTCCAAATGACAATTATAAAGATACACATATCTAGAAAATAATATAATATAAATACAGTTAAACAAGGCAAGAACAACAGAATGAAAATTAGAAACAATAACTAAATCACTAACCAGTAAAAAGACTGCTAAAATACTAACAACATAAAAGTACCATTCATTCGTAACCTCATCAAAGGGAATTCTATCAAGCCTAAGCTCTTTATAAAATCTAGTATCTTTAGTAAAGGTATAAGTAATATAAAATAATAATATAAAGTTAAGAGCACAATTCATAAGTGAAAATACACTAAAAGATTGAAAAACGGTTAGTACAGATGCAAAAGTATTTAAAAAGTAAACCAGTATCAGTAATATATTTAAAAAATTAAAATATCTTCTTCCAATATGATTTTTAATCATAATAAAGTAAACAAGTACTAAAATATAAATACTATTATAGTTTAATAAGGAACGTAAAATATCATTAGCACCCAAATTATGTTTTACCGCAAATGCTTGTGAAAAAATAATAATCAGTGCAATAAAACAGGTTAATAAGTTTGTTAAAATATTAGGATTATCATACCATTCTTTTTCTTTTTGAATTTTTTCCATCTCAATTCCCTCCACTTTCTATACAGTATTATAACATAGAATAAAATATCCAATGATGAAAAAAAGATGAAAACCGTCTAAAATTGTAAATTAGAAAGAAATATGATATAATGTGGTCATTTGGAGGTGGGAGTATGAAACTACCAACAGTTGCCATTATTGGAAGACCCAATGTCGGAAAAAGTACTCTTTTTAATAAAATTGCTGGAGAACGCATTGCCATTATTGAAGATATTCCAGGAGTCACAAGAGATAGACTTTATCAAGAAACATCATACTTAGATAAACACTTTTATTTAATTGATACAGGAGGTATTGATGAATCAGATGAAGTATTCAATAAGGAAATAAAAATACAAGCAGAACTAGCAATTAGTGAAGCAGATGTTATTATTTTTATAGTAGATGGAAAAGAAGGTCTTACTAGTAATGATTTAGTGGTAAGAGATATATTAAGAAAAAGTAAGAAAAAGATAATTGTCGCTATTAATAAAATAGATACTAAAGAAGCAAAAGAAAATATATATGATTTTTATGAACTAGGATTTGATACCTATATTCCTATTAGTAGTATTCATAATACAGGGTTTATTGAACTAATGGATGAAGTATGTAAAGACTTCAATGATCAAACAAAAGAAATAGAAGATAAAAGGTTAAAATTTTCTATTATTGGTAGACCGAATGTTGGAAAAAGTTCACTAATGAATGCCCTTTTAAATGAAGAACGTGTAGTAGTAAGTAACATTGCTGGAACAACAAGAGATACGATAGACTCTACTCTAAAGTATCATGGAAAAGAATATGTCCTAGTCGATACTGCGGGTATGAGAAAAAAGGGAAAAGTTTTTGAATCAGTAGAAAGATATAGTCTCTTAAGATCATTAAGAGCCATTGATAAAAGCGATATTTGTCTAGTAGTCATCAATGCAGAAGAAGGAATCAAAGAACATGATAAACATATTGCTGGATATGCCATAGAACGTGGAAAGGGATTAATCTTTGTAGTAAATAAATGGGATACTGTAAAAGATACTACAATAAAGGAATACGAAAAAATAATGCGTGCAGAATTTCAATTTGCAACATATGCCCCTATCATATTTCTTTCTGCCCTAACAAAAAAAAGAATTCATACTCTAATGCCTGAAGTAGTAAAAGTAGGAGAAAATATCAAACGAGAAATAAAAACAAGTATTTTAAACGAAGTAATACTAGAGGCCTACCAGTTAAATATTCCCCCATCTTACAAAGGAAAGAGATTAAAAATATATTTTTCCCATCAAACAGGTACATGCCCTCCAAAGTTTACACTGAGAGTAAATAATAAAGGACTAGTCCACTTCTCTTATGAAAGATATTTGGAAAACAAATTAAGAGAAGCATTTGACTTTGAAGGAACCCCAATTATAATACAGTTTAAAAACAGAAATGGAGATGAATAATGTTATTTAAAAAGAAAAACCCAGAAAACATCATTGAAGGGCTAGATAAAGCACTAGAAATTTTACAAGAACGCTATGAGAAAAAAACAATTACCCTAGAAGAATTTTCAAAGAAATGCGAGCAACTAGGGAAAAAGCGTGAAAAATATTTAAAAAAATTGGAAAAACAAAATATAAATTTCTGAAACAAACCTCCTACTCTCACATATCTTAATAGTAGGAGGTTTTATTAATGTTTAAAGATAACTTTTTTAAGAAAGTAGAAAATAAGACAAATGTAAATAAGGAGACCATTCTCTCTCTTGCCAAAAAGTTACAAGACTCCGATATGAAAAGCGAAAAAGCTTTAAGAGAAGTGGTACATGATATTTCTGCACTAACAGGCAAAGAAGTAACAAAAGAAAAAGAAGATAAAATTATAAATGCTATTATCCAAGATAAGGTACCAAAAGATATTGATAAAATGTTTTAATTTTTAACTGCACTTATAGTATAATGAAATTCTAGATTTCCTATATCATAATTGTATATTTGGTATAGAAGGAAAGTAAATAGAAATCTACAAAATATCTTAACTTTTGTTTTACCAAAAGTTCTTTTTTTTTACAAAAGACATAAGATTAAATGAGTTAAAGGAGAATGTATATGGAAAAACAAGAAATTATTAAAAATATTGCGAAACGTTCTGGTGGAGATATATACCTAGGCGTAGTGGGTGCTGTTAGAACAGGCAAAAGTACATTCATCAAAAAGATGGTAGAAACACTAATCGTGCCAAATATAGAGGATGAGTATGAACGAAAAAGAGCACTAGATGAAATTCCACAAAGTGCTCAAGGAAAAACCATTATGACAACAGAACCAAAGTTTGTTCCTAATAATGCTGCCAAAGTGAAGGTAGACGATGTAGATTGCAAAATAAGATTAATTGATTGTGTAGGTTATGTCATTGATAAAGCCCTAGGTATGGAAGATGAAAATGGTCCTAGAATGGTAAAAACCCCATGGTATGATGAAGAAATTCCCTTTGTAGAAGCAGCAGAAGTAGGAACAGAAAAAGTAATTAATGACCATTCAACCATTGGTATTGTAGTAACAACAGATGGCTCTATTGGAGAATTTAATAGAAGTGACTACCTAGAAGCAGAAAATAGAGTAATCAGTGAATTAAAGGGTATTGGTAAACCATTCATTGTTCTACTAAACTCCACTCACCCTACCCTTCCAGAAACAGAACGACTTGCAGAGTCCCTTCACGAAGAACATAAAATACCAGTAATGCCAATCAATATTGAAAACATGAATGAAAAAGATATGTATAATATTTTAAGGGAAGCATTATATGAGTTTCCTGTCTTAGAAGTAAGAGTCAATATGCCAGAATGGATTGCCATATTAAATGCTGATAATCCAATTAAAATGAGCTATGTAGAAGCAATCAAAGAAAGTGTTGTAGAAATTGATAAATTACGTGATATTGAAAATATAACAAATGGTTTTCTAGAAAGTGATGTAATTGAAAAAGCCTATTTATCTGAAGTCGATCCTGCAACAGGAATTATCACTATTTCTCTTAATGCACCAGCTGACTTATATGAGAAAACATTAACAAATATTATCGATATTGATGTAAATAGTAAAGCAGATCTTCTTTCATTATTTCAAGACTTTAATACGGCAAAACGAGAATATGATCAGATAAAATATGCTTTAAATATGGTAAAACAAACAGGTTATGGAGTGGCAATTCCTGCACTAAATGATATGAAACTAGAAAATCCAGAAGTAGTAAAACAAGGAAGCAGATATGGTATTAAATTAAAGGCTGTCGCCCCATCTATTCACATGATAAGAGTCGATGTAGAAAGTACCTTTGAACCAATTATAGGTAGTGAAGCTCAAAGTAAAGAGTTAATTGACTCGCTAATGAAAGAGGATGATAAAGATTCCACAGGAATTTGGAAAAGCGAATTATTTGGCCGTAGCCTAGATGTAATCGTACAAGAAGGAATACAATCTAAAATCAATCTAATGCCAGATAATATTCGTTATAAATTACAACAAACATTAACAAAAGTAGTAAACAAAGGCTCTAACAACATGATTGCTATTGTTCTATAAAAAGGCTCTCGATATTAAAAATCGAGAGTCTTTTATAGTTTTTCTATCTCTTCTTCTTTTAAAGAAGTAATTTTAACA
>CAMNSB010000035.1 GCA_946554325.1 uncultured Mycoplasmatota bacterium | reverse complement strand
AATCCTCTAATTAGAAACTATTTATAAACTGTCCAACTTTTGGGGTTCAGTTCAACAGTTGGTACTATTTTTATTAGCATGATAAGAATCACGATAATAAGGAGTATTATGATTGTACAAAGATATTTCTCTGATTTTCTCATAATTTCACCCCTTTCGCTTTTACAAAGTAAAGGGGAACAGTACCTAAACGAACTAAGTATTCCTGTATGAATTATACTATTTCTCAGGTTATAAGTAAATGATTTTACCCTTATTTTATAAAGAAAATATCAGGGCCAATACTTTAGAAAATAAAAAAGTAAACAAATATTTCCATTTTTGTCTAAAGTACGATATAATGATAATGGATAAAATAGGGAGTGGTTTAAATGATCTTAAGAAAACCATATGCATTCTTAATTAAAAACTTTCGAAAGATTCACGTAGGTCTCATTCTTTTATGTGCTTATATATTTTATAAACACTTACAAACATATAACTTTGTAAAAGAATATGTAGAACTAGAGTCCTATAGTGCATTCTTAGAACCAATTGATAAATATACCAATCTTTCTTCGTATCTATGTATTATATTAGTAATAGCAATTACCATTTTGTTATTAATTACATTAAAAAGAAAACAAAAACCATGGAAACTTTATCTAGTAGTCCTAGGAGAATACGTATTAATGCTATTCGTATTTGGAATGACTAGTAATTTCTTTCATACCTATAGTGATACAAGTGCTGTCGTACAAATTCTAGCAATTAGAGATTTGCTCCTAATAGCATCTGTCCCACAATACGCAGTCTTTGTCATATTGCTGCTGCGTATCACAGGACTAGATTTAAACAAATTTAGCTTTCAAACAGATAAAGAATTTCTAGAATTAGATAGTTCCGATCGTGAAGAAGTAGAAGTAAGCTTTGAAATTGACAAACACACAATCATTAGAAACTATAGAAAACTAAAAAGAAATTTAGGCTACTTTTACCTAGAACATAAAAAAATACTAAATTCGCTAATCGTAGTAGTATTTGTAATAGCAATAGGTTATACCTATTACTACTTTGGAATACTTCATAAATCCTACAAAGAAGGAGATATCTTACAAGCATCAGGTTGGCAAATTAGAATTAATAAAGCCTACCTAAGCGATAAAGATTTTAAAGGAGAAATCATAGATAAAGACAACTACATTATCTTAGATTTAACAGTAAAAAACAATGCCGGAAAAAGAACTATGGACACCTCAAGATTCCATTTGATGAATAGAAACTATGATATTCTAAGTAATAACACTTATGATAATGACTTTAAAGATCTAGGAACCCCATATTCTAAAAGAGAATTTCAAGCAGGAGGAGTCTATAACTTCCTACTAATTTTTAAAGCAGATGAAAAACTAGATGTGAACAAATTTAACCTATACTATCAAGAATATAATCAATCTGACACTTATCTACGAAAAATCAAATTAAAACTAGAAGATTTAAGAACCATAACAGGATATCCAGATATCCCACTAGGAAAAGACCAAAAAATAAAAGTAGCAGGAGAACAAAAAGAGTTTAGCCTAGAAAATATGGAAATAGGGGAAGGATTCTGGTATAGACGCTATAAATGTACCAATGGAGAGTGTACTTATGTAAATGATCCAATCATAGAAAATGGAGTAAACAGAATTCTAAAAATAGATTTTTCATCTACCGACTTTACAGGTGAGGAATTTGTTGACTTTTGCGAAGACTATGGTAAAATAAAATATAAAGATAGCGCAAATAAAATAAAGACAATAGATGTAAAAAATGCTTTAAGAGAAGATGCACTAAACAGTAGCCTTTACTTAAAAGTACCATTAGAAGTGATGTCAAGTAGTGAAATAAAATTAGAATTAACGGTGCGTAACCATCGTTATACATTTAAATTAAGATAGGAGAGTTACAATGAAAAAAGAAAAAAAGGAAAAATACTTAAAAATTGCAGTAGCAGTAATAGCAGTCGTACTAGTAGCGTGGTTTTTCGTAATATACCCAATGACATATTTTCACAAAAATGAAAAAACGCTAAAAAAAGCCGCAGAACATTATTTTGAAATTAACTATAATGAACTACCAACAGGAAATAATGTAAAAACACTAAGCTTTTCAGATTTAGCAAAAGAAAAATATGTAGATGATTTATATATCCCATATACCAAAAAGAACTGTTCAGTAAAAGACTCATGGGTAAAGGTGAGAAAAGAAGGAGATGGATATAAATATTATACCTATCTAAAATGTGGGTATCTATCATCATCAGTAGACCATGAAGGACCAGAAATTACACTAGAAGGAGAAAAAGAAATCACCATAGATAAAGGAGAAAAATATAAAGAACAAGGAGTAAAAAGTGTCTTTGATAAAAAAGATAAAGAAATAAAAGTAGAAAATGTTACTATTAAAAACGATCATGTAAATACTAATAAATTAGGAACTTATAAAGTAACATATGAAGCATATGACTCACTTGAAAATAAAACAGTAGTAGAAAGAACCATAAAAGTAGTACAAAAACTAAGTGGTGTTGTAAATAACGATACAGGTAAAAAAGGATATTATACAGGAACAAATGTAAATAATTATCTTAGATTATCTGGGATGCTATTTAGAATCTATGGAGTAAATAATGATGGTAGTGTTAAAATCGTATCAGCAGAAGGAATTGCTCACTTGAATTATGATGGCATTCAAAATTGGCTAGAAAACTATTATTATGCTCATCTAACAGATAAGGCGAAAGAATTCTTAACAGATGGAGCCTTTTGCAGTGATAAGTTAGCTACTGTAAATAATGCAACTACTTGCTCAGAACAAGAAAAAAAGAAGAAAGTAGGAATTTTATCAGCAGAAGACTATATAAGGACGATAGAAAATGAAGAAGATAGCTATTTATACACAAGAAATGTTGTATGGCTTGCAAATCCAAAAGATGATAAAGAAGCTTGGGCAGTAAAAAGTTGGTTTAATGCTGAAAATGGAACAACGAATTATAAAGCAATAGACAAACAAAATAGTTTCATAGTAAGACCAGCCTTAACAATTAAAAAAGATGTCTTGATAAAAGGCGGAGAAGGAACGGCTCAAAATCCATATACATTAGGAGACTTGACAAAGGCTAAATCAAATGCTAAACTAAACACTCGAATTACGGGGGAGTATATAAGTTACGGTGGAAATAAGTTCAGAATTATTGAAACAATGCAAGATGGAACTACAAAAGTAATTGCTGAAAATGTACTAGCAGAGAATAATTCTAGTGTAAATATTCAAAATGAAAATCCTGATGAAGCATTCATCTACAACCCAACAAAAAAAGGAAATGTTGGATATATAATAGATCATATTACATCAAGTCATATAAAAACAGATATCTTTGTAAAACATGAAATAGAAACAGCAATTTATAAAAATTATGCAATTTATGGTAAAACAGACTCTACTAAAAAATATAAAGTAAAGTTTGCCTCTCCTAGTGTTGATGAAATGTTTAGTGCAGCAGGACAAACAGTAAATAACTCTTTCTGGATGAGAGATTCATCAAAAAATGAAGCTAGAAAATTCTTAACAGCTCCAATAGGAAATATATTTGATGGATCATTATCTGGAATAAGAGAAGGAGGAATTCGTATTGTAGCATTCGTCGATAAAGACGTAACGATTCTAGAAGGAAAAGGTACAAGCGAAAGCCCATATAAATTAGTAAAGTAGGCGTATATTATGAAGAAAAGAAAGAAAGGTGTCAATAAAGTATTGGTAGGGAAAGTCCTCATAGGACTATTCCTACTAGCTTTAGTCGGTTTTATAGGAGTAAAACTTTGGATACATTTGCATCCAGTTTATAAAATCGAAACTAGACTTTCTAATGTCTCAAAAGAAAATAAAAAACGAGAAGAACCAATAGTAGGATGGATTAGAGTACAAGGAACTAATATTGACTATCCAATTGTATCGACGGCAACTGGGGCAGATGTAACTCAAGTAACAAAGTATGATTTTGCTTGGTCGAATAGCGATAGCAAAAAAATAGAAAATCGAGAAGTCATTTTGGGACACAATATATTAAATATATCAAATAAACCATTAATAACAAATAATGAGCATAGAAGATTTGAACAATTAATGAGTTTTATCTATTATGATTTTGCAAAAGAAAATCAATATATTCAATATACTTATCAAGGCAAAGAATATTTATATAAAATTTTTGCCATAAGTTTTATAGAAAAGGAAGAATTAGATTATTATCAGACGAAATATAGTAGGCCTAAATTAAATAAATATATTGAAAATGCAAAAAATAATTCATTTTTCAATTATGATGTAGATGTAAATTCTACAGATAATATTCTAACATTGATTACTTGTACCAGATTTTATGGAATGGACAAGGCAATCGATTTTAAAATAGATGCCAGAAGAGTAAGAGAAAAAGAAGACATCGTGCAATATAAACTTGCAGAATCAAAAAAATATGATAAAATAAAGGGAGAACTGAAAAAGGAGGAAAAAAGCGATGAAAGCGAAGAAATATAAAAGTTTGGGTTGGCTATGTTTATTTCTATGTATATTTAGTGGTTTACTAATAAATTATATGGTAATGAGTGTAGATACAGTGGAAGCAGCAAAAAAGAAAAAAAAGGAACCCCCAGTATGTAGCAAAGATGATTTAAAGGGACACAAGGTAACTTTAGATAATGATGATACAAATATTATTTTTACTGCTTCAAAAGGAACATGGACAGTAACGCTTTTAAATAATGGAGCAGCACTTTCTACATTTACTTTAGTAGCGGGAACACCACAGAAAATCGCAATTCCTGCAGGAAGTGTTGATTTAGATGGAAGTAAAGCTGTCTTAACAAAAGCTTCTGGATGTAATTTAAGTAATGGTAGTAGAACTGTTAATCTTTCTTATACATCAGAGGATGCAGTAGGAGTTTCTAATCCACATTGGAACGGAGAATGTCAAAGATTAAAAAACGCAATGTCAGACGCAGAAGCAAGTGAATTTGCACAATCTTCTCTGCCATATTGTTATCAAGCAACAGTAACAAGTGAGTTTGATGATGAAGAGCTAACAAAAAATGTAAACGAAATTATAAAAAGTTGGCAAGCTTATAAAGACTTAGTGTCATCAATTTCTGATGGAGATGTTGATATAGATGCAGATTTAGGAGGATGGAAAAGTGTAAATGATACCAATATCACAGATAGCTTATCATGCGATGCCTTTTCAGGAACACAAACAGTACACAAATATACAACAAAACGTGATGTAGTAAATGACAATGGTGTATGTAAGGTTACCTGTAGAGAAAAATTTAGTGTAATCTATGATAAACCAATTTCAACAAAAGCAGGTTCATGTTTTACTTATAATGTTGAAGTAAGAAGTAAAGTGACATGTAAAACTGTAATAAAGAAAAGTGCAATTCCCAAAAGAAAGAATTTATGTATTCCAAAGGCCTCTTGTTGGCATACTACAGGAAGTACAAAAGCTGGTAGCACTCCAACAACACCAGATAGTGACTCTGCAGGACCAAATGATGAGTTTGATGATTGTGTAAATAGTTGTGATGGTGGAAAATACACACAGAAATGTATCAATAGTTGCTACAAAAAAGTATATGACAAAACGAATGTAAATAAAACTTCCTTAGGATTATACGAAAATGTTAAAGCACAAAAAATGTCTTCTAGTTGTGGAATTCTAGATAAAAGCTTTAGTGGTTTGACTTATGGTAGTGAGGAATATAAAGCACAAGTAAAGAAATTAAGAAAAGCTCTATTAAAGAAAAAAGCAGATAGTAGATTAGGACAATATGTAAAAAATGGTAAAACAATAACATGGGAACAATCTGGTAGTGATTGCTATTGGACAAAGTATGGTTCATATTATTTTGCAACTCAAAAACGTGCAGAATTCGTAGTTGCTACAGACTATCCAAAAGGTTTAGGAATGGTAAATAGTAAAACGAATCCAGGAACACCAATCTTTGTATCTCCTAATAATACAAGAAATGGTGCAGCAGATGATGGAATCAGACGTGCTCGTGCTGGAGAATCAACAGAGTGTCCTGCTAAGTGTAAATGGAGTGGATGTACAGGTAAAGATGATTATGTAAATTATGATGATATAGAAGATGATTACCAAAAACAAAAAAAGGTATTTGATGACGCAGTTAAGGAATGTAACTCAGCAGCAGCAAGCAAATGTAAGAGTAAAACAACAACCTTCACAATTAGTGCTCTACCAGGAAATAAAAAAGATGGTGGTGAGTGGATAAACTATACTGCATCCAATAAACCAAATGATATAACGAATGGATCACCAGTAGATACTACATCAGGAAGTGAACCAGATACGATTCAAGAACAAAAAGGAACTTGTTATGGTAAAAAAGGATCTACTTCTGGAGTGCTAACAAATGAAGATTATCAAACATTAATTAACTTCCCAGGAGTATGGGTAGATGGAAAGAAAAAAATATCATATAAACCAAAAGATGGATATACAAAAACAGATAGACAATTCTGCTTACCAACGAATGCCTATAATGTAAATAAATATTGGTGGATATTACAGAATAATCCTAATTTAACAGAAGAAAAGAAAGCAGAATATAAAGCAAAAGCAACTTCAGAAAGAAAAGATAATATTAAAGCAAGTATAAAAGACTTTGGTTTATTCGACTGGGATATAACAGTAAATTGTTTCTACGCAGTATATAATGGAGCTAATATTGATGAACCAACATGTGAGCGTGGTGAAGATTGTGCAACTGACATTACAAACTATAGTTACAGAGCAGTTGCCTTAGATGAACTATATCCAGCAAATGGAGATAAGACCACTGAAGCAGGATGGAACTGGAGCTGTGCAGCAACAGATCTTAGTGATCCAAATTATCCAATTGCTCCAACGGCTTTAATAAAGGATATTCAAGAAAAAGGTGACAGTGTATATTCAGATGAATATTTGGATTATAGTATCACGTTAACACCAGAAACAATTAAAAAGATAAAAGAAATAAACGGTAGCACAGGAAAACAAAAAGAGAATGCTAGAAAGAATTTCTTAGACTTAGTCAACAGTTTAGAAAATCAAGGAAGAGATTATTTAGAAGATGATATGAAAGTACTCTATAAAAGTGCATTTCTAGATGAATTAGGTAGCAGTGTAGTAACAACAAGACCAACAACAGAACAGTTAAAATGTAATAACATGAGCAAGAGTGGTTGTGTTACATCAAATATGATCGAAGCAGATACATGCATTAATGCGTATAACTTAGCAAAAGAAAAATTGAATAAATAGGTAGGTGAAAAAATATGAATAAAGCAATGTTAACAGTAGGACTTATTATATTATCGATAATGGCCTTCTTCTTTATTAATACAGTCCAAAATTACTCCACAGGGGGTGATTTGGACTACTACCTATTAAAAGAAACAACAGAAGCAGCAATGGCTGATTCTATTGATGAAAGTTATTATCGTGGAAATGGACAACTTAGAATGGATAAAGAAGTATTTGTAGAAACCTTTGTAAGACGTTTTGCAGATGCAATTGATCAAAATAAGAATTATAAAATAAACTTTTATGACTTAAATGAAACGCCACCTAAAGTTAGTGTGAAAGTATCATCAAGTGATCAAGCAACATTTAGTGATATAGATATTACAACAAAACTGAATGCTGTTTTAGAAAATAATTATAAAAAGGATTTTATTTCAGAAAGAACAATAGCTGAAAAAATGTTAACAACAAGGAATAAATAAAGAGGGGAGAAAAGTATGAACAATATAACAGTAGGATTAAAAAAATTCTTATCTAACAAAAATACTGTTACCGTTGTAGGTGTGATTTTAGCAGTAATTGTCTTATATGTAGGATACAATATGCGTGTAAAACAAGCAACAAATCCAGTGACAGTACCATATGCAAAACAAACCATATCTCCAGGTATTCAGATAACAGAAGATATGGTAGGAACAACAGAAGTACCACCTGCTATGATTAAAGGACAAATCATTAGTAACGTAGCAAGTGTTGTTGGAAAGTACTCTGCAGATGATAGTGTAATACCAGAAGGAAGTCTGTTCTATTCACGTAGTGTTGTACAAAAAGAACAAATTCGTAGTAATATCATTTTGGATTACCCAAAAGGATATGTACTATATAACTTTCCTGTAGATATGACATCAAGTTATGGTAACTCTATTTATCCAGGAAACTACATTGATATTTATTTAAAAGCAATAAATAAGGTAGAAGAAGGACAGCAAGCAACACAAGATAAAATCATGGTAGGAAAGTTACTTAAAAATATTAAAGTATTAGCAGTAAAAGACTCGAATGGTGAAGCAGTGTTCTCTAACTTAGATGAACAAAGAACACCAGCAATGGTAATCTTTGCTGTTCCAGAAAAATATTACATTTTACTTAAGAAAGCTAGTTTCTTAAGAACTTATGAAACAACGATGATTCCAGTTCCAACATCAGAAAGCTTAAAGAAAAAGCCAGGAGAACTAGAATTAAGTGATAAAGACCTAGAAGCGTTTATCAACCGTGTAACTGTTTGGACTGGAGAAGAATAAAAAGAATAAAAAATGAAGGGTGTTGAGTTTTGTGAATGAAGCTATTTTTGACAAATTAGATTTTGGGCCGTTAAGGCCCCTTTTAGATAATGACGACATTACAGATATTTCCTATTGTAATGGTGGTCAAATTTGGATTCGTTCTCTAACTCAAGGTTCACTTCGTGTAGAAGTAGCAGGGGCAACTCCAGAATTCATGGAAAAACTTGCCTTTCAATGTTCTAACGCCATGGGAACAACCTTTAATAATGCTAAACCATTTCTAGATGCAGAATCTAGTGAATTACGTCTAAACTTTGTGCATTCATCGGTTGCAACAAATGGAATTGCATGCGTAATTCGTAAGACACCAGCGAAAATCAGATTAGAGAAGGAAAAATTATTGAAGGATAATTACTTTACACCAGATATTCACGATATTTTAATAAAATGTGTAGAAGGACATTGTAATATTATTGTTTGTGGTGAAACTGGTTCAGGTAAAACAGAGTTTGTTAAATACTTAGCAAGTCATACAAAAGTAAGTGAAAAAATGATTACCATTGAAGATACACTTGAACTACATTTGGATAGAATCTTCCCACAACGTGATATCGTTGCTATGAAGACCAATAATGTTGCTAGTTATTCAGACGTGTTAGTTACCTGTATGAGACAGAATCCAAAGTGGATTTTGCTTTCAGAGGTACGTAGTGCAGAAGCCGTAACCGCAGTTAGAAACTCAATTTCATCAGGACACAACATCTTATCAACAATCCATGCGGATAAAGCAAGTGCCATCCCATACCGTCTTTATAGTTTGTTAGAGACAGATATTGATGTAAATCAGTTCTTAACAACAATTTATAGGTATATTCAATTGGGTGTTCATATTAAAGCTTACTACAGTAAAGAACTAGGTAAATTTCATCGTGAAGTAGACGAAGTAGTAGAGTTCTATGTAGATGATGATAATAATCCTCAAAGTAGAATATTATATCAAAAACAATTCGGAAAAGATGCGATTCAACGGCAACCTAGCGATCATTTAAGAGAATACCTAGAAAATCAAAACATTGATATTGATAGCATCACTTCCCATATGGCAAAAGATCCATTTGAAGAGAAAGAAGAGGTGGAAAAAGAAGCACCAAAGGTAGCTACACCACCAACTCCTACACCTTTAAATGCCAATATAGAGGTAAGCAAATTACCAGAAAATGGAAAAAGTGTAACACCAGAGATAAAACCAGTGGAAGTAGCACAACCTACAGTACAAAACGCTACTCCTCCACAAACACAACAAATAACAGAGTCCCCAAAACCCCAAGTAGCTGTAACGCCAGTTACCCCACAAGTAATGCCACAACCAGTACAGGCGACAGCACCACAACAACAAAATGTTGCAGTAGTAAATACGCAAACACAAAAAACACCTGTTGTAATACCTCAAGCAAATAATAATGCACCAGGACAAAATTCTGGGATGTTAGGAGGTAATGTGTAATGGTATTATTCCTATTACTATTAATTGCGATAGTAGTAATTTTATATCGTAATTATCAAGGTCAAAACGTAGGACACTTTATAACAGAACAAGTACAGGGTGTCTATGAACGCTTTGCACCATATTCGTTTAAAAAAGTAAGAGAGAAGACAAAAGAATTAGGTCGTGAATACACCGTAAGACAATATACAATACAAATTGTCATGTTTGGAGCTTTCGCAGGAATTGTTTCTTATTTATATTTTTATAATTTAATAGTTAGTATTGTTTATGTACTGGCAGCAATTGCTGTAGTACCATACCTATCTTTTTTAAGATGTAAAAGAATTTATAGTGAATTTATTTTTGAACAGGTACAAGTATATACCACCAATACCATCATGGAATTTGCAACAACACAATCCTTTGTAAAAGCTCTAGAGGGTGTGAGAGCATCTGGAATCTTAGAAGATCCCGTAGCAAAAGATGTAGATCGTATGATAGAACTTGCTTACCAAAATGGTACCATTGATGAGTCATTACAGTATATGGCAAATATTTACCCATATTACATAGTAAAAAATATGCACCAATTATTCTTACAAATTACCAAGGAAGGTGCTCAAAACTATATGGATTCACTAGATAACATGCAGCTAGATATCGATATGCTTGTTGAAAGTGTATATCGAGATAGAATGGAACGTGCAACCTTTCATAAGTCATTTTTACAATTTGGTGTTGGACTTTATTTAATGGTAATGCTTGTTCAATACTTATTGGGAAAAGAGTCATATATCCAACTACTTCAAACATGGTATGTTAAAGTACTACTACATGGAATTTTAATTTTTAATAGTTATTTTCTTCTAAAAGGAGAAAAATATTATAACGAGAATGTAGGTGCTGAATAATGGAAATACTAATTATCGGTGCCATGATTTTGGCCATACTATTTTACAATAAAACAATTGATAAAGAAAAATTTATTGCAGATATTGAACCATTTACTTCAAAACTAGTAGAAGATGATTATGAATTTCTAGTCTACGCAAAATTTGGAGAAGATGTAGATATCAAAAAATTAGCACAACAACGAATGACAGTAGCAGCAGTAACTTTTGTAGTTGCATTCTTTATGATTAATACTACAGGTGGAACATCAAGCTTTGACTTTGGTAAATTATTATTAAATATTGTATTTTCATTAGCAATAGCAGTATTTTTATATAAAAACCAATACTTAGGTTTAAAAAAATATTATAAAAAACATTTGCATGAAATTGATATAATGTTGCCATACTATTTAAAGAGTTTAGAAATTTTAGTTCAGCATTATACAGTACCAGTAGCAATCGCAAAATCAATCGATGATGCTCCTGATATTTTTAAACCAGGTTTAAGACAAATGGTTGAAAAAATCAATTCAGGTGACTCAAGCATTGATCCATATATGGATTTTGCAAACCTTTATCCAGTACGTGATTCTATGCGTATGATGAGATTACTATATCGTCTAGGACTGGGTTCACAAGAGAAAAAGCAAGAGAGATTAATGATGTTTTCAAGAACAGTTTCTAATCTTCAAAATAAAGCACGTGAAACGAAATATAAAGAACGTCTAAACAAGATGGAAAACCAAACAATGGTAATGCTAGTCGTATCTGGTGTAGGCGTTATGTTTATTATTTTAATATCAATGATGTCAATGTTTTAAGTGTCAAGCGTTGTACAATTAGTATTGTAACATATAAAAAATATGATATAATAAAAGAGTAAGGAAAATAAGAAAGGAGAGATAAATAAATGAAAGCAGCATCAGGAGAATTAAGTTTAACAGTTATTACCATTGTTGCAATTGGCTTAGTTGTTGGCTTTTTTACATGGTTTTTCAATGGCCCAATAAAGAATAAAATAGAACGGCAATGGGACACTATGGGAAGTGAAAATGGTGAAAATGGTGGACATGGTGGTAGTGGTAGTACTATCCAGGGTGGTAGTACTATCCAGGGTGGTAGTACCACATATATTATAATTAAATAGTTATTAAAAATGTGAGGTGAAGTAAATGAGAGATGCAATTGGTGGTATAGTAAGTATTCAATTTATATTGGTTTTTATTGTCTTAGTGAGTAGTTATTTGGCATTTTCTGTCAATTATACGAAAGCATTCCGTGCCAAGAATAAAATAATTGATATTTATGAATCTTATCAGGGAGATTTAACCAATAGTAATGCCCAAGATAAAATTAACTCTTATTTACAACAAATCGGGTATAATCCACCAGATAATTATCTTGCCTCAATTACAAAGGATTGTCCTAATTGTAATTGTGATAGTGGACTATACTGTATTGATGAAAAAGAAGCATCTAAAAGCGATGAACTAGAAAAAAAATATGCTGAAGTGTACACTTTTATTGGAATAGACTTTCCAATAGTAAGAGAAATTTTGGCAAATATTAGATTTCTAAGAGTAAAAGGATCTACCAAGACAATTACTACACTTAGATAAAACTAAAGTTAGAAGGTGAAGAAATGAACGTAATCGTTGCCAATGATCAAAAAGAAGCATTAGCAATGCTAGATATCGATGTAATCAAAAGCGTATCAGGACAATTTGAAGCAGATGAAATCGTAGATATGTTTAAAAACTTCTTCTTTGGAAGAATGATTATCGATCTAACAGCAATTAAAAACTATACAGATGTTTCCAATATTCAAAAACTATCATTGGGCTTAGATATTGAAAAACTAATATTTTTATTACCGAATGATGAAGTTACTTCATCTTCTTCTTTTTTAACTAAAATTATTTCAATGGGGATCTATAATTTTACAACCAATATGGATGGAGTAAAATACCTATTAGATCACCCAAATAGTTATAAAGATGTCGCTCATATTCAACAATTAAATGAACTAACAGACGCAGTAAGTGATAAAGTAATGGCAGGAAACCATATCATTGGAATCCGTAATGTAACAGACCATGCAGGGGCAACTACACTAATCTATATGCTAAAAAAAGAACTAGACTTAGTATATGGAGAAAACAATGTCTATGCAATAGAAGTAAATCGTCATGATTTATCATACTTTAATATGAAAAATATAGTCTCTACTACAACAAGTGGCTTGATGGGAGAAATTATAAAAATAAAAAATGCAAGCGTCATATTAGTTGATTTAAATGATTGTCAAGATGAATCAGCGTGCGGTGATGTATTATATCTAGTAGAACCAAGTTCTATTAAATTAAATAAACTAATGAGAAGAAATCGTAATGCCTTTAATAATTTACGAGGAAAGAGAATAGTATTAAACAAAAGTTTATTAACAAACAAAGATATAGTAGACTTTGAATATGAAGCAAAAGCAAAAGTATTTTATAATATCCCACCACTAGATGAAAGAAAGAAAAATAGTGTATTAACAGACTTCTTATCAAGAATAGGATTAGTAGCAAAACAAAAAGAAGAAAAAGAAGAAGGTAAAATATTAGGACTATTTAAACTTTAAAAAGATTGACAAACTTCTAATAAATAGTGTATGATTGAAATAGCGAAAGAGAGGTTATAAAATGTTAGATTTATTTCAAATAGGAGCAGATTATGATGATGCTTGTCGTGGATTAACTCCAATAATAAGAATTATACGATTAGGTGTTTTCCCAATTGTTCAAATTGGTATCCCATTACTTTTAATTATTTTAGGTACAATCGATTTAGGAAAAGCAGTAATATCTAGTGATGATAAAGAAGTAAAAGCGGCACAATCAAGACTAGTAAAACGTTGTATTTATGCAGTTGCTATATTCTTTGTAGTAACATTAGTAACCGTATTAATGTCTATCATTTCAGGCACTGCAAATGATGATGATGTACAAGGATCAGATGATTGGAGAGCATGTTGGGATATTGCTGGAAGAAGATAGTAAGTAATTAGAAATGATAGTTTAATTTATCATTTCTTTATTTTTCTATGATTATATAAGAAACATATGAAATTAATAGCAAGATAATTGCTATTTTTTTTGTAAAAACTAAATTGGAAAAAAATGGAAAAATATAAATTGGAAATTTTTTCCAGTAATTAGATAACAGATCGTATTGCAAAAGAAAAAGTAAATACACAACAGTGTCATAATTGGTAATTTTTTCCAAAAGATGGAATCAGATTGAAACTATATTACATGCATGTTATAATACAAATGTTCGTCAATAATAGAAAGGAAGGAAGGAAGCGATTATGAACACTGAATTAATAAACGATAAGGAAATTAATGGCATGTTTGATAACATAAAAGAACTTATTATAAATAGTAGAAATAAAGTTTATCAAACAGTGAACACTGAAATGCTTAACTTATATTGGAATATAGGAGCATTAATTATGAAAATCCAACAAGGAGATGAAAGAGCCACATATGGAGAAACTGTTCTAGAAAAACTTTCACAAAAATTAGCTGATGAATTTGGAAGAGGTTTTTCTAAAAGAAACTTGGAAAGAATGAGAAAATTTTATGTTTGTTTTCCAATTGCGACAACAGTGTCGTCGCAATTGAGCTGGTCCCATTATCTGGAATTATTAAAAATAGAAGAAGAGCCAAAAAGAAAATTTTATATGAAAGAAAGTATAAATTCAAAATGGAGTGTGCGCGAACTTCAAAGGCAAATTGCATCCCTTCTATATGAGAGATTAATATTATCAAAAGATAAGAAAAAAATATTAGAATTAGCCGAAAAAGGACATGAACTAAAAGAAAGTAAAGACTTAGTAAAAGATCCCTTTGTACTTGAATTTCTTGACATAAAAGAAAATACAGAATATTTGGAATCAGATTTAGAAAAAAATATTCTAAAACATTTAAAAGAATTCCTACTAGAATTAGGAAAAGGTTTTATGTTTGTAGGTTCCCAAGTTAGATTAACATTAGAAGAAGATCATTTTTATCCAGATTTGATTTTCTACAATAGACTGTTAAAATGTTTTGTTATAATTGATTTAAAAATAGGAAAAGTGACACATCAAGATATTGGTCAAATGCAAATGTATGTGAACTACTATGATAGAGAAATAAAAAAACGGGATGAAAATCAAACTGTTGGAATATTACTCTCTACATCGAAAAATAAAACAATCGTCAAATACACATTACCAGAAGATAATAAAAACATCTTTTCTTCTAGTTATAAATTGCACCTACCAACAGAACAAGAACTAATTGATGCAGTAGAAGAAGAAAGAAAAAATTTAAAGTTAAATGATAAAAAATAGAAGCATTTTCACAAAATAAAAATGTTGAGTAGTAACAGGAAAATTAACCAGAAATTTATTAGAAAAGCTATTCTAAATTATTGAATAGAAGAAGGGATGATAAAATGTCCTTTAGTGGTGATATAATGAAGAAACAATATTTAATTTATGCAGATGAATCACATAGAAAAGGTAAATACTTTAGTAATTTTTATATATTAGGAATTTGCTTGGAAAAAGTAAAAAATATGTTGATAAACAAATGTATGTACTGTATATTAGAAATACAGGGGATGATAATATGTATCGGTCATACAAATTCAGAATGTACCCAAATGAAAGTCAAAGAGTATTGATTACAAAAACATTTGGATGTGTAAGATTTGTATATAACCATTTTTTAGATAAATGCAAGAAGAATGGATATAAAAAAGCATATGATATGTGTAAAGATTTAAAAAGTTTACAAGAAGAATATGAATGGTTAA
>CAMNSB010000034.1 GCA_946554325.1 uncultured Mycoplasmatota bacterium | reverse complement strand
ATTCTTCCTACTAATTGTTCTTTTTAATAATGGTTGCATTTACGAACCTCCTTTTCCCTACACTATACACATTTTCTTTTCCCCTGTAAAACGAGCATTCTCATAAATTAAGAACAAAAAAATACTAGAAAACATCTTTTCCTAAGAGCAATTTCTAGTATTTCTATTTCAAATTATATTTAATTTACAAGTTTCATAGTTTTATTATTTTTAACAAATTTCTCATTTGTGTAACAAAAAGAAGTCACAAATATATCTTAGTTATGACTTTTTAACTTTGACATATTTATGACTTTCTATATTAACATTTATAATTAACATCTATATCTCATTCAACTACAAATGGACTATTCTGACTGCCATCTCCTGATGTAATTCCAGTTCCAGGTTTAAGAACTAACGCAGGTCGAACGCCGTTCAAGTAGTACAAGTCGTTGTAGATCAGGTCGCCATCGGAGCTGACACCGAGGACGCTAGCAAAGCTGCCGCCGAAGTAAGACGGCGACAAAGCCCACCAATTCTGATTCGTATATAAATAATAACTAGAATTAGCAGTATTCCCTAATCCTCCTGCCAACATAATTTCCTCTGATGTTAAGAGTGCCACTGGATAAGTGAGTAAGCCATTTCCTTTCGTCTCTCCTACTGTAAACTTATCAGCATCATTCACACATCCTAAACTTGGGCTATATGTTGTATATGCTCTATCATATGCTCCAAAATAAGTAGAACCATCACTTTCATCTACTCTAGAACTTCGATCATTACAAAAGACTGCGTCATCTAACTTTTCAGTATAATCAGTCATATTCGTTTGATACCAATTATCAATCACTCCTTTGATAGTAGAGTCACTTGTATTATTTACCATATATCCTACATATTCTTTAGCATTATAAGTCTCATTAAATGCACTTGTTCCTATCTGTGTTACTTCTCCTGTTGTATTCGTACAATATCCATTCTCATCAGGTGTTCCATTATAAATCAGTTTTATTCCTCCCGTTTCAGTAGTCCTAACTATTTTCCAGCAAAAGTTTGCAAACTTGACATTGTTATCAGTCACTGCTCCTCTATAATAATGCACTGGAAATTTATCATCTTTAGTAGAAGCAAAGGTATAAACTCCTTTTCCATTCGTATCAGAGGAAACTTCTCCAAAATTGATTCCTGTTGTGCTAGATACAAACTCACTCTGTATATTATCAAGTACTGCATTTTTTGCTACAAGACGATAAAGATTTTTTTCTTCTCCTTGTAATCCCTCTACTACAATTTTTCCATGGTAATGCTTTCCTAGCACTTCATTGGTAGCATTCTCATCTATCCACATATGTACAGTATAAATAACACTTTCTCCTGCTCCTAAACTGCCACCTTCAACACTACCATCTACACTACTAGATAGCAAAGAAGGACTCCCTCCATTAATACTATATTTAATCACATTTTTAGAAAGAAGCTTCTCTTCACATCCATCTTCTTCTATCATCGATAAATCATCTATCATCTTAATACGATACTCTACCACTTGATTACCAGTATTCGTAATTTTAAACTTATAAGGCTCCCTCTTTAAACCATCAGTATCACTTTCAGGATAAGCACCATTCAAATTAATAATATTTCCAAGTCCACTAGATGTATCATCATAAGCAATCTGCAAATCTCCTGATACAAGCACATTGTAGTTACTAGCCTTCTCTATATTAGTAAAAATAGCATAACTACCCCCAAGTATTAAAATAGTAACACATAAAACAGAAATAGCGGTAAAAATCATCTCACGTTTTAAAAACTTCGTAAGACGTAATTTCTTTCTTTCTATCTTCTCTCCCTCTGTTTCAATTAATTCAATATTATGTCTTGTTTTATTTTTCCATATCGCCATTATCATCACCTATTTTTATCTTACTCTACTTATAATATTACCACAAAAAAAAGACTTTTAAAAGCCTAAAATAATTTTAAAATATCATTAAAAGTAATATAGATCATTAATGCCATTAATAAGAAAAGTCCCACAGTATGAATCATGTTCTCTGTCTCTGGTTTTACAGGAGAACCTTTAATTTTTTCAATAATAATAAATAATATATGTCCTCCATCAAATCCTGGAAATGGTAACAAATTAATAAATCCTACATTAATACTTAAAAATGCCATTAAATAAATAACACTACTAATACCAGTCTTTGCTTGTTCTCCTACTAGTGAGAAAATCCCAACAGGTCCACTCAGTTGATTCATCTTAACACCACCAGTAAATAACTGTTCTAGAGTAACCCACATCTGTTTAAATAAAGACTTCGTCTTAACAAATGTATAACGAATAGAAGAAACCAAGCCATATTCTTTTTCTGTCTTTAAAGAAATACCATATTTATAAACTGTTTCTTTTTTTACTTTTTCTTTTTTGGGCTTAACCTGATAAGTAACTTTCTTACCATTTTTCTTTTCTACAACAATAGAAGTCTTCTTACTTCTATCAGCAATCGTTAAATAAAGGCTCATATCATCCATTGTCTTAACAGTATGCCCATTAATCTCTTTTACATAGTCCCCCTTCCTAAGACCAGCACTATAGGCAGGATATCCTTTTTCTACATCATGAATGACAGGTTTATAACTAGCACTTCCACAAAACAAAGCAAGCAAAAATAAAACCAAAACAGCAAAAATAAAATTAAATCCTGCTCCAAAAAACATAATCAAAAATCTTTGCCAAGCCTTCTTCGCCTGCAACTTTCTATCCTTAGGAACACTGGTATCATCATCCACTTCTTCTCCAGCAAGTTGTACAAACCCTCCAATAGGAATAGCACGAATACAATAATCTGTCTCTCCATCCTTTCCTTTTTTGCAAAAAACTCTAGGTCCCATTCCAAGTGAAAACTCATAAACATAAACCCCATTCATTTTAGCAAATAA
The DNA here is from genome assembly GCA_946554325.1 of uncultured Mycoplasmatota bacterium. Classification (GTDB taxonomy): domain Bacteria; phylum Bacillota_I; class Bacilli_A; order RF39; family UBA660; genus MGBC119817. The sequence goes on along the minus strand of CAMNSB010000034.1, from coordinate 13,394 downwards.
GAAATGCCCAAGTTCATGAACAAAAATAATAACACCTAGAATAAGAATAAATAATAACAATGTTAACATAAAAACCTCCTATATAATATTTAAGAATAATACAAATGCTAAAACAACAAAAATCAAACTATCCGCCCGATCTAACACCCCCCCATGACCAGGTATTAAATTAGAAAAATCTTTCTTCCCATAATAACGCTTAACAGCAGAAAAAACCAAGTCTCCAATCTGTCCAATAATAGATAAAACAATTGTAATTAAAACTAATAAGGCAAGGGAAAGCTGAGGATTAATCACCTGATGATAAAAGGTAGTGGCAACTACAACACTAAATAAAACTCCACCAATAAATCCTTCCACAGTCTTCTTAGGAGAAATAGACTTAGCAAGAGGAGTTTTCCCAATTAAACTTCCTGTAATAAGCGCAAAAGTATCAGTAATAGTAGTAATTAAAAGTAAATAAACAACATACATCAACTCATAATTACGAGTAATAATAAGTAAATTAAAACTCATTCCCAAAAATAAAGTAGAACCAATTAAAAATAAGGCATCCTGAATATTATACTTATTATTATCATGAATAAATACAATAGGAATTAAAAATGCAAATATAATAAATGTAATCACTCTATAGTCTACGTTATAAATAAAATAAATAGAATCAAAGCGAAACATAGTAAAAAATAATACCAACAAATAAGCAAGAACTTTCATCATAAACGGAAATTCTCCCTTACTTTCTCGAATAGCAATAATTTCATGTAAAGCACAAACAGAAACTATTCCCATAAAAATAGCAAATATTTCGCCACCAATTAATAAAAGTGGTACAAATAAAGCAATCAAAATAATTGCACTTAAAATCCTTGTTTTCATAAATATCCTCCACACTATAATTATTATAATACGTCTCCTTCATTTCTACAAGAAAAAAATATATTTATGACTATCCCCTACTGAAAAGAAAAAAGTTCCGAAGAACTTCTAAAACTTATCGATATCAATTCTAACATTTTTATTTTCATGTAAAGCACTACTTGCCTGTACTAAAGTACGAATAGCATTTGCTGTTCTACCACCTTTTCCAATCACACGTCCAAAATCCTCATCTGAGACCATAACCTGTATCAAAATAGTATTTTGATCATCTGAATCAAATTCTTTTACTCGAACACTTTCACTATCCATAACAATAGATTTTACAATTTTCTCAGTTAAAGAAACAAAATCCATATTACTTATCCTTTGCTACTTTTTCTGAAGCAAACTTTTTCATAATTCCAGCTTTACTAAATAAACTTCTAACAGTATCAGAAGGAATCGCTCCAGTATTCAACCATTTTAAAGCCTTTTCTTCATCGATTTTAACCTCTGCTGGCACTGCAACTGGATTATAAGTACCAATTAATTCTAAATACTCACCATCTCTAGGACGACGAGAATCACTTGCTACAATTCGATAAGTAGGACGCTTCTTAGCACCCATTCTTGTTAATCTAATTTTTACTGCCATTATTTCTACCTTCCTTTCCTTGACGTTTTTATTTTATAAGAAAAAGAGGCTGTTGTCAACCTTTTTTTGATAACACTCTAAAAAGTATTATTTTCCTCTATAAAATTTTCTTTTACTTCTTCTTCTATTTTTTGATCAAGCTCTTTCTCATCAATAATCTCCTCCCAAGGATCTTCAGAATCATCTGTTGCTATTTTAACTTTAACATCTCCAACTAATTCAATTCCAAGTTCTTTCTCAATAGTATAAACAATTTCTCCTTGATCGATTTCTACTTTAGTACAACTAGGTTGTTTTAAACTACGAACAATAATATCTTCACTACCAACAGCAGTATCACTTTCATTTCTTGGACGAATATTGACAACTTCTGAATAAGTATTTTTCTCTTTTAAAACATTAGTCTTGGTATCATGATCATAAGAATACCAAATATTAACATCATAACTACCTTGAATCGTAATTTTATCCCCTGACTTTACACCAGAAAAATTATGATTAATGACCCAACATCCAAGAATGGTAGTAGGAACTTCTTCTGCTTTTGCACGATTAGTAGTAGTAAATGTCTTCTTTCCTTTTCCAATTACAGCTTTGGTAACGATTTCACGTGTATTTGCCATGTTACCCCTCCTCTAGTCTAATGTATGATAAAAAGAGCATAAAGTTTCCAACAAAAGAAAAGAACTACCAAAAATTCAGGTAATTCTAAAATTTTAACTACAACTAACTGTAAAGGAACCAAAATCCATACCAAACCCAGGATCAGACGTATTTCCTACAGTCTTAACAGTGTAAGTCCCAGCCTCATCACAAGTAAATTTATGATGAAAGACTTTATTATTATTATAAATATGTCCTCCATTCCAATGATCATTAGTCTTATTTTTTAAAGAAATCGTTTTATAAGGATCTTTTGCACCTTCCTTTTGGATAACTAAATCAAGATAATAAGAATCTTGCATATAAGTCTGTGAGCCTTGAGCAATATATAAATCAAGAGTTAAAGTACTACCATCAACACTAGCTAACATTCTACCAACTACATTAGCAACATATTCTCCTTTTTTAAAACACCCATCAGATTCATTATAAATTTTTAAATAATTGCCAGTTTCTAACTTTCTTTTTTTAGGATTTGCATTCGTACAATACTTATTAGCACAAATTCCCTTATCTTTATTAGTATCAAACGACTTACACATAGTCTTACATTGTACTTGTGCTGGAGAACAATCTTTTCTAGTGGTTGCCCTTTGCCATCTGACAATATCTGATTTACTAACACTTACTTTTTTAGTAGGCTTAGGATCGTCTTTCGGTTTTTCAGGCTCAACAGGAGTAGTTGGCGTAACAGTAACTGAAAGAGCAGGACAAACAGTAGAATTTCCTGCGTTATCATAAACAGTACCAGGCGAATAACTACCAGTTGCACTAAATGTTTTCATAACAAACCAATCCTTACATCCACTGCCACCAGTATCACTACAAGTACCAGTAATATATTTAAAAAGACCTGAATTAATAGCACTACTACTACATGTAGGAGGAATCTTATCAATTTGAATAGTACTTTTAGCTACAGTTGAAGTATTTCCTGCTTTATCAACTGCACGAAGATAAATATCTTGATTACTAGTTTCACTAAATTCACTCGTTACAAAAGTATCATTTTCTGAATCAAGATACTGAGTCCAATTCTTTTGATCATAGCTATACTCCCAATGAGAAACCCCAGAATATTTATCAACCGTAGTACCAGTTAACTTAAAATTCTGATTTGTCCACTTTCCTGGATTACCAGTTAAAGTAGGTAAAGACGGTTTTTCTTTATCAATTTTATAAGTAGTAAGACTTCTCTCACAGCTTTTCCCTTCACTGTTATAACCTCTAATAACAATCTCATGAGTACCATTCTCTTTTAAAGTAAATGACTTCTTAGAACTAGATGTTTTCTTAATTAAATTTTTATTTTTCATACTACCAGTCGCTGTATCAGTATATTTATCTTCCAAAGTCCATCTCGCAATGGTAAAAGAGGAAGAATAAACAGTAAATGTAATATTTTTATTTTGCCAGTTATCAGCATTTGGTACATCATTAACTTTAAAAGTAGAACAATCAGGATCAGCAATTTTTAAAGAGTAAACACCTCCTCTGGTCTTTCCTTGATTACCAAAAACATCATAAACATATGCTTGAATCGTATACTCCCCTGTCTCAGTTAACAGAATGGAAACTGGTTTTTTATATAATTTAGAAACACTCTTATATTCATGACCATCTTTATAAATAATATAGCGGTAACTAAGCACTTTGGTATCATCTTTGGCTGTTAATAAAACACTAACGGGAGCTTCACTAGTCCCGTTAGTATTTTGTGGAGTAAGTAAAACAGTAGGACTATTATTCTCATGCTCACCACTTGTCTTACCATTGCAAGATAAAAAAGCCCAATACTTATATTCCTCATTATCTACTTTTTGTACATATACTTTACTATTATCTCCCAAATCACATAAGTTTCCATCTGCATCTTTAATAGGGTCAATATATTTAAGATCAATGAGTCGTTGTAAAGAAACCTCCCTAACTGGTCCAATCACTTTAGGAAGCCTACTCCGATAATCACTATAATAAGCTTTCCCAGCAAGAACAGCCATTTTATTTTGACTATCTAAATAAGAACTCTTACTTCTCCCTAAAACACCACGAACAGAAGCAATACCAATAACAGCAAGAATGCCAAGTATTACAATAACAGCAAGTAACTCCACCATGGTAAATCCTTTACTATCTATTTTCACTAAACTCACCACCTATTATATAAACAGTATCTCAAAAAAAGAAAAAATAGGCAACCGAAATCACCTATTTTTTTAAACTTTTACTAACTACAAGTAACTTTTATCGTTCCAAAATCCATCCTAAATCCTGGATCTGTAGTATTACCTATTGTTTTCAATCGATAAGTTCCAGCATCCTTACAAGAAAATTTCTTAGTCCAACTACCATGATTTTGAACGACACCAGTTCCATTTCCCCAATCAGAACCTTGTGGCTCCTTTAATGTTTTAGAAAATTTTACATTATCCCCTTGAGTTAGCACTAACTTAACATAATAACTCTTTTGAATAAACGTATATTTTCCTTGGAAAATTCTCCAGTTAACAGTCAAAGTATCACCAGAAACACTTGTACTTACTTTTCCAACAACATTTCCATATTTACTATCTGTTTTGAAACAACCACTAGAACCACTAATAATCGCATCATAATTTTTCTTTTTCAGAGTCTTACCACTAGGACTAGAACAATGCTCTTTTAAACACTCTGCTTTACCTTTTTTACTACCTACAGAACCACAAGCTGTTTTACATTGAACTTGTGCATCAGAACACGCCCTTTGTGTTGAGATATTCCATTTCGTTACATTAGGAGTAACTTTCACAGTTTTTTCTTTGACTTCTTCCTCTTCCTTTGGTTTTGTAGGTTCAGTAGGAGTAACGGAAGGAGCTGGTGTAATCACAGCCTGTGCATTAGGACAAACAGTAGAGTTTCCAGCATTATCATAAACCGTTCCTGGTGAATAACTACCAGATGAAGTAACTGTTTTAAAGATAAATGGTTGTGTACATTCACTACCCCCAGTATCACTACAACCACCAGAAACCATCGTAAAAAAGCCTGTACTAGATCCACCACTACTAACACAAGTAGGAGGCATCTTATCAATACTAACACCAGTAGAAATAACACTCGATACATTCCCAGCATTATCTACTGCTCGAACATAAACATTACTATTAAAATTATCACTAAAGGAGTAAGTTGCAGGATTAACAGTCATCTTTTTATCCCAAGATTCACCATCATAACAATACTCAAACCGGTTAAAGCCAGATAAAGAATCACTAGTAGTACCAGTAAAGGCAACATTTGTATTAACCCAGATATTAACCCTTCCTTCTTTAACCGTTAAAACAGGTTGAGTAGGAGCTGTCTTATCAATTTGAATACGACTACTAGCAATTTCTGATTTATTACCTACTTTATCTACAACCCGAATATAAACATCTTGATTTCTCTCTTTACTAAACTCAGTTGTTACAAACTTATTTTTACTAGAATTATCATATTTTTTCCATGTCTTTTTATCATAGCTATACTCCCAATAAGAAACTCCAGAACCCACCTCAGTAGTAGTACCAGTTAACTTAAAATTATTTTTGGTCCATCCAGGATTTCCTGAAAGCACAGGTTTCGTTGGTGGAGTTTTATCAATTTGAATTTTACTTTTAGAAGTAGCAGAAGTATTACCCGCTTTATCATGAACTCGAATATAAACATACTGATTTCTATCTTTACTAAAATTAGTTGTTATAAATTTTTCCTTTTCTGAGTTAGCATATTTAGTCCAAGCCTTTTGATTATAACTGTATTCCCAATAAGCAACTCCAGAATATTTTTCAACAGTAGTTCCCGTTAACTTAAAACTCTTATTCGTCCATTTACCAGGATTACCTGTTAAAGTAGGCTGTTTGGGCTTTTCTTTATCAATTTTATAAGTATAAATTTGTTTTACAGTACAACTCTTTCCTGCACTATTATAACCCTTAATTTTAAGTTCATGAGTTCCATTATCTTTTAAAGTAAAATTTTTTTTAGAACTATTTGTCTTCTTAGCTAAACTTTTATTTGTAATACGCTTAGTAGCATTATCTGTATATTTATCCTCCAAACTCCATGTTGCAATAGTGGGTGATTCAGAAGTAACAGTAAATAAAATATTTTCTTTTTGCCATGAAGTAGCATTTGGTACAGCATTAACTTTAAAAGTAGTACAATCAGGATCAGCAATCTCAATTTCATAAATTCCACCCTGAGTCTCTCCTCGATTACCATATATATCGTAAGCAGAAGCTTTAATCGTATATTTTCCAGTCTCATCTAAACGAATAGAAACTGGTTTTTTATATAGTTTAGAAACACTTTTATATTCTTTATCATCTTTATAGATAGTATAACGATAACTAAGCACCTCTGTATCATCTGTTACTGTTAAAGTAATATCAAGAGGAGTCTTTCTTTTCCCTTCCGTTTTAGTCGGCTTTAAAGAAACAGTAGGAGGGTTTTCTTCATAAGTACCACTAGTCTCTCCATTACAAGATAAATAAACCCAGTACTTATATTCTTCTTCTGATACTTTCTGTACAACCACTTTACTTTGTTTATCTAAATTACATTCATTTCCATCTGCATCTTTCACAGGGTCGATATATTTATAATTGATTAAGTCTTCCAAAGAAACCTCACTTTTAGGTCCAATCATCTTAGGAAGCCTCGTCCTATGATCACTAAAATAGGATTTTCCAGCAAGTGCCACCATTTTACTTTGACTATCTAAGTATGATGCTTTACTCCGTCCTAAAATACCACGAATTCCAGCAATACCAATAACAGCAAGAACACCGAGTATTGCAATAACAGCAAGTAACTCCACCATAGTAAATCCTTTATTCTTTCTCTTCATAAATTACACCCCATTATTCTAAATCTATCATCTATTATAAGAATATATCAAAACAGAAAAATAAGCAACAAAAATTGCTTATTTTAATACATTAAACTGCTGATAAAAATAATCATTCATTTCATCTTTAAAGACATCAATCATAGAATTAACAACCTCTAAGTTCTGATTATAAGAAATATATAAAGGGATCGAATTTAAACGTTTTAACTTCTCATCCAATTCTCTATGAACCTCTTCATCTTGATAATGACTTTGAACATATAATTTCTGTAATTTTTTAATATCTTGAATCAAAGACATAACCTCTAAATTATGATCCATCTTCGTCTTTAATAAAAGACAGTTCTGATATTCTTTACTACTCTGAATATGATGAATAATACAGTCTAGACAGGTAATAATTTTCTCATTCATACGCCTCTCCATCTAAACTCCAAGTTTTAGCACTACTTATTTTAACAGAAATAATACTACCCTCTTTAATATTTTTACCAGTAAAGTTAACTAATTTATTTTCTTCTGTATATCCAAAATACATTCCTTTTTTCTTTAAAGACTCTCCCTCTACTAAAACTTTTTCTACTCTTCCTACATGTTTTTTATTATTTTCTAAAAAATAAGTATTCACTACTTCATTTAATTGGTAAAGTCTCTTTTCTTTCTCTTCTAAAGAAATATCATCTACAAGTTTTGCAGCTGGTGTATTCTCACGTGGTGAATAAATAAAAGTAAAGGCATTATCATATTGACAATAATGAACTAAATCTAGAGTATCCTTAAAATCTTGTTCACTCTCCCCAGGAAATCCTACAATAATATCAGTAGAAATAGCAATACCAGGACGTACTTTTTTTAATTTATCAAAAAGTTCTAAATAACTTTCTTTGCTATATCTCCTACCCATCTTTTTTAAAATAGAATTAGACCCAGACTGAACAGGCAAATGAATACTAGGCATAATATTAGGATATTTTCCAATCACTTCTATCATTTTATCTGTAAAATCCCAAGGATGAGAAGTAACAAATCGAATACGTGGAATAGGCATCATCGCAATATCAGAAAGTAGTTCTCCAAGTCCATAATCATCATATAAATCTTTCCCATAAGCATTCACATTTTGTCCAAGTAAAGTTACCTCTTGATAACCATCATGATAAAGCTTTGAAATCTCATTTAAAATATCTTCCCGTTTTCTACTACGTTCACTTCCCCTTGTATAAGGAACAATACAATAGGTACAAAACTTATCGCACCCATAAATAATATTCACATAAGCTTTATAAGACTTATCACGAAGAACAGGTACATTTTCAACCATATCTAAATCTTTTGAATAAACTTCAATTTCCTGCTTTCCCTTTTCTATTGACTCCTCTAAGATTCGAGGTAAATCATATAAATTATGAGTTCCAAATACAAAATTAATCCATTTATATTTATTCATAATATCTGAAACAACACCCTCTTCTTGTGCCATACATCCACAAAATCCAACTAATAAAGAAGGACGTTTTTCTTTTAAATGTTTAATTCTTCCTAACATTCCAAATACTTTATTATGAGCATTTTCACGAATAGAACAAGTATTAAGCAAAATAAGATCTGCATCATCCATTAAAGAAATCTCAACAAATCCAAGTTGAAGAAGCATTGCCCTAATATTTTCACTATCATGTTCATTCATTTGGCATCCATAAGTCTTTAAAAAATACTTCTTTCCGTGATACTTATCTTTTAACTGTTTTGGAATCTGATAATCAATTGTTTGATAAGTTACCTTTTCCCTCTTCTTTGCTTCCCCATAACTTGGTAAATTCATCATTGCACCTCCCATATAGAATTAAATTAATTACATTGGTACTTCTTTTTTTCTAATGTTTTCTTTACATCATCATAATTATCCTTTAAATTAAGGAAATTTAACTTTTTCTTATTCTTTGCACTCATTTTATCTAGCTCAATAAAAAGCTGTACATGAATAACTTCATCCTGATGAGAAGAAATAACAGAAGCCCCTTTCATATTTTGATACTTTTCAAACTGCTTTTTTAAATTTTTCTCAATCGTCTCAGCATAACTCTCATACTTTTTAGAAAGAGTAGATTCCAAATCAATTTGAATGCTACTAACTGTATCATCCCGATAAGTAGTAATAAAAGTTTCATTAGTCTTTATTCCATCTTGCTTATCACTCTTAACACAAGTTAGCTTCTTACTACATCCTGTCATCAGAAATAGAATAAGAAATAAAAACAAAATTTTTTTCATCATAATCACCATCACTTTAAAATATCTCTTACAATATCAAACATACATTTGTTTGTCAAGCTAATTTTCCAAAAATTCCATATAATATTCATCAAAAGTAATATGATTCTTTTTGATATAAGATGCTTCTTTTTTCCCCACATACCGATAATGCCAAGATTCATAACTATATCCTGTAATATGTTCTTTATCCTTAGGAAATCTCAAAATAAATCCATATTTATGTGCATTCTCTTGCATCCATAAAAAAGAATCAGTGGAAGAAAAATCAGTAAAACTCTTCTTCCGATCATCAACATCCACACAAAGCCCTGTTTGATGTTCCGAAAAACCAGGACGAGCAGAATAAGTATCAGCGTCATCCCTTCCATCTCTTAAAAGATACTGATTATAAAGATTTACTTGATAAGAATAACTACGATAAGCAGAAATCGCTCGTATCGAAAGTCCCTCCCTCTTAGCATCATCCACCATTTGCATAAAAGCTTGATAAGCATAATCTACTAACTGAATACCACCTTTAGAATATTCCAAGCTCATAGAAGTTAAACCATCTGGCACATAATCTTTATCTAAATAATAATACTTATTAACCAAAAGATGAGGAGTATTTAACTTTTTACTAGGAGATGTATGTGTATAATACTCTTGATCAAGTCCAATATTGACAAAAAGAACAACCTGCTTAAATGAAAGTTTAGGATTTTTCCTCTGATAATCCTCATATCTTTCCTTATTTTCATTCTTATAAAAAGAATAATGATTTTCTTTCTTTTTGATAGACGAATTATGAAAAGAATCATCACTGTTTTTAAAAGAACATCCCATAAGAAGAAAAAAAATTAAGAAGCAAAGAAAAATACCTATAAACTTTTTCATTAAAAATCACATCCAAAAAAATTATACCACACATCACCATTTCAGAAAAGCTTGAACATCCCCTCAACTTATGATATTATAAGAAGCAATATTAAAAAGGAAAGAGAACATTATGAAGAAGCAGGAAATACTATATCATTTAAATCAAATTCTAGAAATAGATAAAGAAATTGCCCTTTTTTACCAAAGATATACCGCTCAGTTATTAAATACTAACATGCCACTTAGTGAAGCATTAAATAATGGAAAAATTAATTTTGATCAGCTAAATTATCTATTAACAGAAGAAGATGAGATTTATATAGAGTTTATGGAAAAACCTACAAACTACTTAAAAATTTTAAGAGAACTACAAACAGAGAAGGAACAAAAAACTAGAATTCTAGATGGATATAAAAGAGCAAATCTAGATAATATAAACTATTTACCTATTATGACTAGAATAAAAGAAAAACTAAAGGACTATCACTTAGATTTAACGATGCATAATATTATAGAAGAATGTCTAGGTTCAACAAATATAGATTCTTATCATATTTCCCATTTTTGCTTCCAAGATCCTACTTTAATAGAAATGAAAATAAAATCAGAATATTTAAGAACCTTTCTTACTGTTTTACAAAAGAATATTGACCTAAATATCAAGTTTGGTCTCAAGGAAAGTGCTTACAAATTAATGAAACTAGAAAATCATATTTTAATGCAAAATCCTATTACAGAGTTTGATTTCACAGAAACTTTCTTTGTCTATGATGACCCAGTTGAATTAGACTGTATAGAAACAATAGAAGAATATGGTGCCAGTAAAAATGTAGCAAATTACTTAAATGAAAAATTTGTAAAAGAGCAAGGAATAGATCAAATAAATCGCCTAATGTCTTATCCTTTAAAAAAGTTAGAATGTTGCGTTGAACTATTTTATTTAAATGCTACCATTATTCAATCAAGAGAGGAAAGTTCTATAAGCTATCTAAAAGATTATTTCAAAGAAAACTACTCTAAAAATATAGATAATATAGAAGATGGACGTAAAAAAGAATATTTAGTCTCAACGACGCTAAATGAAATTGATAAAGTAAGAGAAGGATTCGTCTACATCAAAAAAACAGATTCCTAATAAAAATCCCCCTTATACATAAATTTAACATAAATGTATAAAGAGATTTTATTAGAGTCTGTAAATAAAGAAGGTATACTTTTATACCTTCTTAAGTTAATAACATTGGAACTATAACCTTTATTTTTCGGTTCGTTCTCTTTTTTTCTGCTTTTTATCCCTCTGATATATCTACATTTTTTAACAAAGAAATTTATTCTTATTATTTTTGTTTTGGCATAACCACTTCTACTCCACCCATATAAGGTCTTAATGCTTTTGGAATTTTAACACTACCATCTTCTAATACATTGTTTTCAAGAAAAGCAATTAATCCACGAGGTGTAGCAAGAACGGTATTATTTAAGGTATGTAAATAGTAAGTACCATTTTCTCCTTTGGCACGAATACCAAGGCGTCTTGCTTGGGCATCTCCAAGTGTAGAACAAGAACCTACTTCAAAATATTTCTTTTGTCTTGGACTCCAAGCTTCAACATCACAAGATTTTACTTTTAAATCAGCAAGATCCCCTGAACAACATTCCAAAGTACGTACAGGAATATCTAGACTTCTAAAGAATTCTACTGTATAGTTCCACATTTTGTTATACCACTCCATGGAGTCTTCTGGTTCACATATTACAATCATTTCTTGTTTTTCAAACTGATGAACACGATATACACCCCGCTCTTCAATTCCATGAGAACCCACTTCTTTTCTAAAGCATGGTGAATAAGAAGTCATAGCATAAGGAAGATTTTCACGTTTTAAAAGTTCTCCTTTAAATTTCCCAATCATAGAGTGTTCACTGGTCCCAATTAAAAATAAATCTTCTCCTTCAATTTTATACATCATAGCATCCATCTCTTCAAAACTCATAACCCCTGTTACAACATCACTTCTAATCATAAAGGGAGGGATACAATAAGTAAACCCTTTATCAATCATAAAGTCACGAGCATAGGATAGCATTGCTGAGTGAATTCTCGCAACATCTCCCATTAAATAGTAAAAACCATTTCCAGAAGTTCTTCCCGCTGCTTCTTTATCAATTCCGTTTAGTCTTGCTATGATATCGGCATGATATGGCACTTCAAACTCAGGAACCACTGGCTCTCCAAATTTTTCATTTTCCACGTTTTCAGAATCATCTTTTCCGATTGGAACAGACTCATCCATAATATTTGGAATTACCATCATACGCTCTTTAATATCGGCATTTAGTTTTTCCTCTTCTTCTTCAATCAATGTCAATTTTTCGTTAATTTCTACCACTTTTTGCTTGATACTTTCAGCATCTTCCTTCTTTTTTTCACGCATGAGTTCTCCAATACTAGCACTTAACTCATTTCTTTTAGCACGAAGTGAATCTGCTTCCATCTTTACTTCACGTGCTTTTTTGTCTAACTCTTCCACTTCATCTACTAATACAAGTTTCTGATCTTGAAATTTTTTCTTAATATTTTCTTTTACGAACTCTTTATTTTCTCTAATTAATTTAATATCTATCATATTCCTCTTCCTTTCTTACTTTCCTAAATGATATTCTTCTAAGTTATCTATTCGTTCGAATCTGTGCTTTTGCCCTGTTACATTATCATCACGCTTTGGAATTTCTTCAAAAAAACTAGTCTCTTTTCTCGTCCAAATACCTTTTGTATCATCTAGGTGTTGATAAACAATCACTCTCTCTAGTGTTTCACAGTCCTGTGCAATTGCAACAATATAATAAAACTTTCCTTTAAAATGACGATAAACTTCCCCTTGTTTTACTTGCATTTTTTCTCCTCCTTCTAAACAAAAAAAGAATGGCAAAAGGAGTGCTAGATGCACGGTGCCATCCTTTATTTTTCTTATTTTGATAACGGTCTTACCGGAAGTGTTTACTTCATCTATAGGGGAGATAAGTAAGTGTTTTCTCTCGTTTTCACCAACCACGATTTCTCTATTCAAAACAGGTATTACTATTGTCCCTAATTATGGATTTGTTATTATTATAGACAAATTCTTCTACTTTTACAAGTCTATCTTTTTATTTTCCAGGATAAAAACACGAAAAAATAACAGATAAACTATTGACATCCAAAATATAAAA
>CAMNSB010000033.1 GCA_946554325.1 uncultured Mycoplasmatota bacterium | reverse complement strand
CCTCCTAAATTTTCACTTCTTTGTGTCTACACACACTATTTGACAATTATCCTATATTCTTTAATCGTTATTACTATTTCCAAATAGTTCTAATAATCTTAGGAATAAGTTAATAAAATCTAAATACAATTGGAATGCTCCATAGATTGCACCTTTTTCCTCACCTATTTGGTTGAATAGACCAGGTAACATTTTCATATCATAAGCAATATATCCTATGAATATTGCAATACCAAAGATACAAATTCCTAGATTTAGGCTACTGCTTCCAATAAATATATTGATAACTGATGCTAGTATTATTGCTATTAATCCCATTAATAGGAATGTACTTATTTTATGAAGTGGTAATTTGGTTACCATTCCAAAGAATGCAAATACTCCAAAAACTACTGCTGTTATTCCAAAAATCATTATGAGTGATGTTAATTCAAATGCTAAAAATATGGTTGAAAATGTCACTCCTGTTACTAATGAGTATAAGAGATAACAAAAGATTGCTGTTTCTTTACTCATTTTTGTAATTCTAAGTCCGAAGAACAGTGCTACTGCTAATTCTATCACAATTGTTATGATATATCCTGATCCACCCATTATATTATAGACTGCATTTGGATATAGTGACAAGAGATATCCACTTCCAAATGTTATTAATAAACCTATAAATAACCAAGTGAATACTTTTGCATATATTTTATTTTCCATTTCTTCCCTCCTTTTTTATTACTATTATATCCTATTTTATTTCATTCCACAATTTTATTGTACACTTTTTCTTATTATTTTTGTACACAGGTGGTTTTATTTATCCACAAATTTTGTGGATAGACTCCTTCTTCTATCATTGTAGCAATTGCCTTTACTACTAAGTCTTTGTCTGCTTTATAAGTAATTCCATACCACTTTGCTGATGTTTCTATGACTTCTGCTACTCCTCTTTTTTCTTCTATATACTCATTTAGTACAATCGGAATTAAAAATTCACAAGTTTCTAAATTATTTTTATTTTTTTCTAAAAACTCTTCTTGTTTTTCTTCTAGTAATTTAAAAATACTAGGTTCAAATAATAGCATATTCATAGAAACAATGGTGTTTTTACTTGTTGTAAAACTTGGTGTGCCATCTAGTGGAGTTGCTTCTACTTGTTCTCCTTTTAATATTACGTTACTTTCTATTAAACTAATCAATTCATTTTTGCTATTTACTTTACAAACTCCACGTTTAGCACTTCCATTTGGTGTTAGTGTATTTCCAAGTCGATAAGCAATAAGACCATATCTTCCCTCTTCTATTCTTTTTAAATAGCTACTTGCTTTTTCATATGCATCTCTTCCATAAAAATCATCTGCATTAATAATTGCGAATGGTTCTTTTATTTTATCTTTTGCACAAAGAATGGCATGGGCTGTTCCTAGTGGCTTTTCTCGTTTTTTTAATAATTTTTGATATTCTTCTTTTAATATTTCATTTGTTTGAAATACATATTCTACTTTTATATGTGGTTCTACTCTTTTTCCAATGGTTTCTTTAAAAATTTCATAATTTTCTTTTTTTATTATGAAAACTATTTTCGTAAAACCTGAGTAAATCGCATCATATACTGAGTAATCAATCATAAACTCATTATTTTTTCCTATTGGTTCTATTTGTTTTAGGCCTCCAAACCTACTTCCCATTCCAGCGGCCATGATGACTAACGTTATGTCTTTTTTCATAAATTTCCTTTCTAAACCTTTGATATTTTCTTATGATTTTTCATTAATTTTTTAATCCCTATTGGATGTTTAAAGGCAACACTTATTAGAGTATTTGTTACTTCTACTACACGTCCTGTTCCAAAGCTTTCATGATATACATAGTCTCCTACTTGATAGTCTACTACTTCTTCTCTAAACATATCTCCAATTATGATAGTTTCTTCTTCTTTTCTCTTTTGTTCATGGAAGTTACTTTCTATTAGGCTTGCATCAATTTCTCCTATAAACCTACTTGGTGGGTTTATTTGGTCATGTCCAAATAATACTCTTCTTCTTGCGTTAATGATATATAAATCTTTTTTGGCTCTTGTAATTGCTACATAACAAAGTCTACGTTCTTCTTCTAGTTCTCCTGCTTCCATTAGGGCATTCATATGAGGAAATAAGCCTTCTTCTACTCCTATTATAAATACATAATCATATTCTAGCCCTTTTACAGAATGTACAGTCATTAGATTTACTTTTCCGTTTGTACTATCATATTCATCTTTATCACTTACTAGACTTACTTCAAATAAAAAGTCTTCTAGGGAAATTTCTCCTTCTCTTGCTTCAAAGGAACGTGTTATGGATTTAAACTCTTCTAGGTTTTCTAGACGGATATCTGCTTCTAGCGACTTTTCACTTTCTAATTCATGTTTTAAACCACTACTATCTAGTACTTTATCAATTAATTCTGTTAGGGAGATTTTCTCTTTTATATCTATTAATTTTTCTATAATTTCTTTAAAAGATGCCTCTTTTCCTCCATCAATTGACTCAAATAGACTTAAATTGTTCTCATCTGCTTTCTTTGTTAGATTTTCGATAGATTTTAGTCCGATTCCTCTTTTTGGAGTATTAATTACTCTTAGAAAACTTACATTATCTTTCGGGTTATGAATCAGTTTTAAGTATGCTAATAGGTCTTTGATTTCTTTTCGTTGATAGAAACTAAAACCACCTACAATGTGATAGGGAATATTTTCTTTTAATAGTTCTTCTTCCATGGTTCTTGATTGTGCATTGGTTCTATAAAGTATAGCGATATCTTCATAGGAGATTCCTTTTTCTTTTAATTTATTGATAGTATGTGTTACATAATGAGCTTCATCACGACCATCATAGGCTCTGTAATATTTAATTTTTTCTCCATCTTCATTTTCGGTCCATAGATTTTTTTCTTTTCTTTGCTTATTATTTTTAATCACACAGTTGGCAGCGTCTAATATTTTTTTTGTAGAGCGATAATTTTGTTCTAGCATAATTACTTTTGCATTTTTGTAATCTTTTTCGAAGTTTAATATTTTTTGGTAATTGGCTCCTCGCCAAGAGAATATAGCTTGTGAATCGTCTCCCACAACACAAATATTTCTATATTTTGCACTCATCATTTTGCTTAAGATATATTGTGGTTCATTGGTATCTTGGTACTCATCTATTAAAACATAGCGAAATCGTTCTTGGTATTTTTCTAAGATAGATGGATGATTTTTAAATAATTCGATTGGTAATAGTAAAAGATCATCAAAGTCTAAGGCATTGCTATTTTTTAACTTTTTCTCATATTTTTTATATACTTCTAATGTAATCTGTTCATATTCACTGATGGCATATTTTTCGTAACTTTGTGGTGTAATCATTTCATTTTTACAACTGCTTATTTTGGATTTTATTGCTTTAGAATTATATACTTTCGGATCTAGATTCATCTCTTTCATTATTTTTTTTACAATGGTTAGGGAGTCATCGCTATCCATAATGGAAAAGTTTGTTTCATATCCTAAAAGATTTGCATTTTCTCTTATTAGTTTTAATCCAAAAGAGTGAAAGGTAGAAATTTGTATATTTCTTGCTGTTGTTCCGATTAAACTGGTAATTCGCTCTTTCATTTCCATTGCTGCTTTATTGGTAAATGTGATTGCTAGTATTTCATAAGGACTTACTTTTTTTTCTTCTATTAAATATGCAATTTTTGTTGTTAATACTTTTGTTTTGCCACTTCCTGCCCCCGCTAATATTAATAGTGGTCCATCATTATATAATACAGCTTCTTTTTGCTTGTTATTTAAATTATCTATTAACATATTCTACCTACTTCCTATATTCATTTTAGCAAATTAGGATGAGAAAGAAAAGAGTTTTAATGATAAATTAAAAACAGTGGATTTTTCACCCAACTGTTTTATTTTGCTTTTCCATATAGTGACTGAAGATCATTTACTCTATAGTTGTTTTCTTGTAATTCACTCGCTTCTATTTTTTCTTTATAACGATACTCTTTTAAAAGTTCTAGGAGAATTTTATAATCTTCTACTGTTAACATGCTATCATAGATAGCTTGCACCTGAGCTTGTTTTTCGCTTGTCATCTGTGGAGCTGCTTGTTTTCTTTCTTTTTTCTCAAAAGCTTCTTTTGGAGACTCTACTATTCTATATGGTTTTTCTATTTTGATTTTATATTTAGAGTCTTCTGGTATTTCATCTAGAACTAATTCTTCATTAGGTCCTATTATTCTTCTTACGATTGAGTAGATTCCCATTAGTAGAATCCAAATAATAAATAAGAAACTAGTTAACTCTATTAGAGAAAGTGCTGTTTTATCACTATAAACAGATGTTAATTCAAAGATATTTAGGTTATTTCTAGAAATCGTACCTAATAATAGTACAAATAGGTAGTGAATGCCACAAAAGAAGATTGTATTTACTATTTTTAAGGACTTATTTTCATTTTTAAACATACTTTTCCACATCATAATATTGCTTATTATAATCGCTAGAAAATAGATTGCTAAGTTTGGAAAATAAACTAATATAAATACATGATTCATAAAGTAGTCTACTAAATCCATAAGGGATTTTGCATATTTTATGAGTAGTGCAAAACCACAAGTAATGTAGAGCAATATATATATCTTTTTGCTTTCTTTGCTATTATGTTTATTGGTTGTTGCAAATAGAAATCCAATAAATAAGATAATTGCTAATGCTATTATAGATATACCAGATGAAAACATAGTCTTCTTTAATATTTCTAGTTTTTCTGCTAGTGATACTTGTAGCATAAAATCCCCCCTTTTTATTTTTTTATTCTACATTGACTAGTTCTAGGATATAAATTGTTTGTTTATCATCACTATCTTTTGTACAGGTAATTAATGTTAATGTAGTTTTTTGTTCGTCTCTATAAATAGCAAGTCTTCCTGTTTTTTTCTGTTCATAAATTTTTGTTATTTGATAGGTGTATACTCTTCCGTTATATTCTACTCTGGCAATATCACTGATTCCTAATTTATAAAGGTTTTTAAAGAATGCTTTATAACCAGTACCAGAATGTCCTGCAATAATTAAATTACCATTTTCGATATCAGGATAAGTAGAATTACTTGCCACAAATAAATTTTTTTCTACATCATTATCTTTTGAGGCTTTATCTACAATTCCTTTTCTTAGATTAATTTTTGGAATTTCTAGATAACCTACATATTGATATTTATATTCTCTTTTAGGAACATTTGATGATGGTTGTTCTGTTTCTTTTTTAGGTTCTTCTTTTACATCATTCGTTTTATCATCGTCTATTTTTTTATTTTTATCATACTCATAAAAGATATTATCCATATATTCGTATGCCACAAGTCTTTTTGCTTGTACATAGTTATAAGATAGCATCAAGATTCCAAGTAGAATAATAAAGGATGCTATCCATGGAATACTAGGCTTTTTGTTTTTTTGCATAGTAATATACAAATCCTATTCCTGCTAATAAAACGAGTGTTCCTAAGCCATACATCATGGTAGATGTACTTGTAAATGGTACGACTGTTTCTGCTATATTTTCAAAAGTAATTTGATGTGTATCATGTTCTTCATCAATTGTAAATGAGATTACTTCATTACTTTTTTCATATCCTTTTGGTGCCTCTTCTTCTTCCACATAATAAGTTCCATCTTCTAGGTCTTGTAGGGTGTATTGTTCTTCTGTTGTTTTAAAGCGTGCTATTACATTTCCTTTTTCATCTTTTACTACTAGTGTTGCTCCACTTAATGGTTCTTTTGTCATTTTATCTATTTTTAAGATATTTACTACATTGGTTTTAGGTGTATTTTCCATTTCTAGTGTTATACTTTTATTTTCGTCTGTTATGGTAAATGTAATAGGTTCACTGTTTAATTTATATCCTTTTGGTGCTTTTGTCTCTTTTAAAATATAAGTACCATTTGGAAGTTTCGAAATTTGATGTGCCTTGGTAGTTGATGTCCAACTTGTAATCGTTTTTCCATCTTTATCTTTT
This sequence comes from uncultured Mycoplasmatota bacterium, assembly GCA_946554325.1. Taxonomy (GTDB): domain Bacteria; phylum Bacillota_I; class Bacilli_A; order RF39; family UBA660; genus MGBC119817. The sequence goes on along the minus strand of CAMNSB010000033.1, from coordinate 10,350 downwards.
AATACTAGTAAGGCTCCTGCTAATGGACTTTTTGTTTTTTTGTCTATTTTTATAATATTTACAAGACTGTCTTTTACTGTATTTTCCATTTTTACTGTGATATTTTTATTTTGATCTGTAATTGTAAATGTTACAGGATTTGTATTTAAAACATATCCTTTTGGTGCTTTTAACTCTTTTACTGTATATGTACCATTTGGAAGATCTGAGATTTTATAACTTTCTGTAGTTGATGTCCAAGTTGCTACTGTTTTTCCGCTTGCGTTTTTTACTTCTAATGTTGCTCCTGCTAGAGGGGCACCTGTTGTCTTATCTACTTTTAAGATATTTACAACTGATTTAGAAGCATTTAAGTCGATCGTTGCTTTTGTATTTTTGCTTACTGGATATAATACTACTAAATTTTGTAAAGCATTATTGGTAGGTCGATATTCGTAGGCTTTATTATAACTTCCAGATGCTGTTGCCTTTACTTTGATGTTTGCTACTGATTTTGTCATAGCAGATGATGGAATACGTACTTTAAATTTTTCTCCTACTTTAAACTTTGTTTTACGTACTTTTGAGGTTGAAATAATTTCTGTTCCTGATGGTGCTTTTGTTAATTCTACATCTACTTTACTAGAAACATTATTTCCTTTTATTGCAACTGGTTGTGATTCATAATACTTTCCATCACTTGTTAACTCTAATTTTTGGTTATTGGTATTCATTTCAATCGTTGGATTTTCATATCCTGAATTTTTCGCTTTTGTTGCACCTGTTACTAGTTTTTTAATATATGGTCTTAGTCCATAATCATCACTTCCACCTGATTTAAAGGCACTAGATAGGTTTGATGAGCCTGTTGTTTTATCTAAATACCACCAAATAGCAGATTGTGTAATATAATAGTCTTTATTTTTATCTCCAAGAATACTTTTTTTAGGATATCCGTTTTCTAGAATATAAGTTACTCCTGCATCCATTTCTCTTGCTAGATACAATGTATGACTACGTGGTTCTGTTTTATGTAGATTTAGACAATATGTGATAGTACCATTTGTTAATGGTATGATATGGAATCTAGTTCCATTTACATATCCTGGCAATAATGTTGGATTTTGCGTTGTTGTAATAGCATTCGGTGCTGCTTGGGCATTTTCTATTAAGCTGAAAAAGCCTGAAAATGCAATTAGTGTAATTAATAATAATCGTTTTATTAATTTTTTCATTTTTATTCCCCCTATTCGATTTGTGGCTATATTATACCACAAAGACTTATTATTTGCAACTATTTTTCTATTTATATTTTTTTCCTTGTTGATTAGTCCCTATAAATCAAAGGTTTCTAGGTCCTCTAAAGTGATTCCAGGTTTCAGAAAATTCTTATTCTATATAGCGATTTTTGTGTAGTTCGTAAATTTCTAAAATCGGAATAAATAATACAGACTTTTGCTATAACTCCTTATACTTTTGGTACATTCTTCTTTTTTTAACTGTTTTAGTCTTTATTTTATATGACTCTTTCAACAAAGAAATTTATACTATTTAAAAAGGTGTAATCTTCTAATTAAGAGAACACACCTTTCTTTTATTTACATGTAAATCCTGATTTCTCAGCAGATTCTTTTACCTCTTTTAGACTTCCTTTGGCATTCGCAATATCACCTAAGTTATATTTAGATAAACTTTTCTTGTCTGCTTTGTTTAAGTCTATTTCAATAGAAATATCATAAGTGTATTTATCCTTATTGTTCTTTGTTGTTACTTTGATTCCATTTTTGTCTTCATTTGGATATTGCTTATCAAGAGTTGATGCAAATACACTCCAATTCTTTTTAATAACATCTGTTGTTGCTTTACTATCTACATTCATTTTAATGTATTCTACATCTTTTCCATTAAAGGTAACCTCTACTTTTTGATCCATGGATACACCACTTGCAGTTTGAGTATTGGTACATGTTAATGTTTCTTTCTTTCCACATCCTGTTAGGAAAACTCCTACTGCTACTACTGCTAATAGTATTTTTACGTTTTTCATTTTTCTTGCTCCTTTCTATATCAATTATATATCGAGAAAATTGAAACTTCAATATGAAATGTGAAATTTTTGTGAAAATAAATTTACTTTCCTTACAGATTATGCTTCTTATTTTTCAGATATTCTAAAATTGTTTAGTAACCGTTTTATAAAAATTACGTATAATACAATGATTTTGAAAGGAGTGAATTGAATGAAAAAAGTTTGGACATTTATACTTGGATTATTTATTATTTTAGTACTTGTTTCTCTTTTATTCTTTGATTTTAATAAGAAAGATGATAAAAAACTTCAAAAGGTCACTTTGGCAGAAGTTGCTCATACGATATTTTATGCACCACAATATGTAGCACTTGAGAAAGGGTATTTTGAAGAAGAAGGACTTGATATTGAACTTATTTTGACACCTGGTGCTGATAAGGTTACTGCTGCTGTACTTTCTGGAGATGCTGATATTGGTTTTTCTGGAAGTGAAGCGACTATTTATGTCTATAATGGTGGAGAAAAAGATTATTTAAAGACTTTTGCACAACTTACACAAAAAGATGGAACATTTTTAGTATCACGTAAAAAGTTTGACAATTTCAAACTAGATGATTTGAAAGGAAAAACTGTTATTGGTGGGCGTGCTGGGGTTCTACCATCAAACTTATAACAAAAAGAAACTACTTTCTAGCTTCTTCTATCAATGTTTTTAATTTATCTATTTGTCTTTGAAGTAATACACATAATCTATAAATTCTAGAATCACTCATATGAGTAATACTTTGGTATTCATGAAGTAAATTATCAAAATATTCAGGAATATCCTCTAGTTTAGAAGTATCAATTCTTGTGATATCACTCACTACTTTTATGATTTCGTCAAATGGTTTTACTTCATAAAATAATCTTCCATGTCCTGATATTACTACTTCTTCTTCATCATAATAAGGCACGTTTAGAGCCATTCCATTATCAAATATAGGTGCAACATCTAACCATTTTAAAGTATTTACATCTCTTATGATACCAAAATTATTTAGGTGTCTGTCTTCATTCATAATAAGAAAATCTAAGATATACATATTTTCTAACTCTTCACGAGCATTTTTTAGCCCATTTTCTTCTAATACTTTAATATAGTCCTCATAATCTTCTTCTGTATCATATCTTTTCATGTCATTTTTTATTTGGTAGCACGTTATTAGCTCCGTATCCTTTGTTATAAAACAAGGACATTTTGAAACGACCATATCCTTATAAGTATCCAGTGTATATTCTACATGATTAAATCCGAGTCGTTTACAGATTTCTGCTGCAAGGACTTCATTAAAAGGTTGTAATACTTCATTTCTGTACCCTCCCTTAAGTAAATACCTTGTACCATCTTCTATAATCCATGCTTTTTTTAGCATTCCATCTGTTGTATTATTCGGAGTTTTTAGTGAGGTTTCTTTCCTTATTACTTTACTATTTAACGAAAGAGACGCTTCTAGGAACTCGGCATAATCGAAGTCATTGTCAAAAAAATTAATATCATCATATTTTAAGTTACTATCATATGGTTTTATCCAATATTGGTCGGATAAAGAAAGTCCAAATGCTTTATCTAAAAGTTCTGTGGGAGTTGTAATATCTAGACGATGAAGCAGTAAATCTAGTTTATCTCTCCATGAAGGTATTCCACGTCCTTTAAACCATTCACTTAAGTTGGTTCTAAATGGATTGTTGTTAAAATCATTTTCTTCATAAAAACTTTTTAAAATATAGGGTGCATAATCAATATGATATACTTCGATAATTTCATCAAAGAATTTAGAAACTGGATTATATTCTGCTAACAGAACTTCTGTATTTTTATTCATTAGAATGCACTTCATGGGGCACCTTCTTTCTATATATATTTTAACATGTTTTTACGAATAAATCATTCATAAACACCTAAATTTGTAATTTATCTCTACTGTCTTATCTTTACTGATATTTATCACGTCTATTAAGTTAGCGAGTAGTTCTCTAGATGGTTCTTTTAAAGAAAGAAATTCTTTCATTTTAAGAGCAAGCTCTTCTTTTTCCTTTTTACTATCACTACTTCCTAGATTTTCAAGTTCTAAGACGAGTTTTTGTTTTTTACTATCTAAATTTTCTAGTTCCCCTTTCAGTTTTAAAACTAATCTACTATATTGTTCTAAAGTGATTACACCGTTTAACTTATCAAGATATAAATTATCCATATTATTGTTTGTTTGTGCAATTTTCAAATCAATACTATTTATTTGTTTTATGATTTTTGTTCTAATATCAGTTTTTTTTCTTGCTTCTTCGACTTTTTTTTCAAAGTTGGTATCATCTACATATTCATTACATAATTTTTTCATTTCATCTAGCACTGCATTTTCTAGCCTTTCATAATTCATTGAATGAGGGGTACATACACCAATTTTACTATGAGAAACATAGTAGCAGCAAGCACAGTATCTTCGTCTTTTATCTCTACTACTATTTACACAAATACTATGACCACACTCTTTACAACGAAGAAAACCTTTTAATAAATAAGTATTTTTTCCTTGTGTATTATTTTTATTTTTTTTCATTAAATCTTGAACAGTATTAAAAGTGTCCTCATCAATAATTGGCTCATGAGTATTATGCACTATAATCCATTCTTCTTTAGGTACTCGTTTTTCTTTTTTAGATTTATAACTTACTTTTTTTCTTCTACCTTGGGTTAAATGTCCTATATAGGTAGGGTTTTGTAATAGTTCATCTATTGTTCTAGGACACCATAAAGAGGACGTTTTTGTTTTTGTAGCTCTAACTAAGTTGGCATATGTACTTGGGTTAGGAATTTTCTCTTTCGAGAATAAATTTGCTATTTGTTTAGGACTATAACCTAAACACACTAAATTAAACATTCTTACGACTATATTTCTTACTTTTTCATCAACAATTAATCTATGTTTATCATCAGGGTCTCTTTTATAACCGTAAATACCTTTCCAACCTGTGTACTTTCCTTGTTCTTTTTTTGACTTTATGATTTTTCTCACTTTTTTTGAACCATCTTTAATATAGAAATCATTAAACATTAATTTAAATTGTAGATAATCTAGACCAGGGGTCTCATAAACGGTATCAATATCGTCATTTATGGCAATATATCTGATATCATTTTCTGGAAATATTTTTTCAATATAGTTTCCCATTTGTATGTAATCTCTACCCATACGAGATAAGTCTTTTGTAATGATAGTATCAATTTTCTTGTTTTTGACATCTTCCATTAGTCTTTTCCAGCCAGGTCGATCAAAATTTCCACCACTATAGCCATCATCAACATATTCATCCATAAAAACCAGGGTGTCGTTATGGTTGATATAATTCATTAAAAATTCTCTTTGATTGGATATACTTTCACTTTCTTCGTTATCTCCATCTTCTCTAGATAACCTCTCATATAAAGCTACATTATATATCTTCATTTTTAACATTTTCCATTTCTAAGCAATATTTTATTAAAAATTTTTCTATTATCTCTTGCAGTTTTTTTCCATTTTCGTTGAAAATATTAATTATTTTCATTTTTCATCACCCAAATAATTTTATGCATAGAAATATTTGTTAATGCGTTTTACATTATATTATTGGTAGCCGATGGGGTGGTATGCCTGAGATGACATTTGAATGGGCATTAAGAGAGAATGGAATTGACCCTAAAATGGATGTCGATATTGATACTAGCGTTGCGTTTGCTGCGATGAGTAGTGCCTTTATTGGAGGTCAAGGTGATTTTGTCACTTTATTTGAACCAAATGCCTTGCAAATTGAAAAACAAGGTCTTGGATATGTGGTTGCCTCTATTGGTGAGTTAGGTGGTGTGGTTCCTTATACTTCTTATAGTGCTAGAATTAGTTATTTAGATGAAAATCCAGAAATTATAGAAAAATTTAGACGTGCTATTCAAAAAGGACTTGATTATGTTCATGAAAATAGCGATAAGGATGTTGCTAAAACCATTCTAAAACAATTTCCGGATACTTCTTTAAATGATTTAGAAAATGTAGTAAAGCGTTATCGTGAGGCCGACACTTGGCCCAAAACTACAAGCTTTAGCGAAGAATCATTCTATCATTTACAAAAAATTATGAAAGCTAGTGGCGAACTTCAAGAACAAGTAGATTATAGTAAATTGATTTATGAGAAATAAGATTTTAGAAATTTCACATTTAGCTAAAAATTATCAAGATTTAACTGGAGAGACCATTGCTGTTAGGGATGTTAGTTTTGATGTGTATGATCAAGAGTTCTTAGCAATTGTTGGACCTAGTGGATGTGGAAAGTCAACGATACTTTCCATTCTTTCTGGCTTAGACCAAAAATCCAGTGGTCATATTCAATTTAATAAAGAAAATATTGTACTTGGATATATGTTACAAAAAGATTCCCTCTTTCCTTGGCGAACTATTTTAGATAATTGTCTACTTGGACTTGAAATTACAAATTCTCTAACAGATGAGTCTCGTAACTATGTTATTTCACTATTGAAAACTTATGGACTTTCGGAATTCATGGATAAATATCCTAGTTCATTATCTGGAGGAATGAGGCAGAGGGCGGCTTTAATTCGAACTCTTGCTATTAAACCTGATATTTTACTTTTAGATGAAGCACTTTCTGCACTTGATTATCAGACTAGACTTGCCTTATCTGATGATTTATATCGCATCATTAAGAATGAGGGAAAAACTGCTATCATGATTACTCATGATTTGGCAGAAGCTATTTCTATGGCCGATCGAATCATTGTGTTAACCAAAAGACCTTCTGTTGTGAAAAAGATTTATACTGTTACCATGAAAGATAAATCTAGTCCTATTCATAATCGCAAGTGTCCTGAGTTCTCAGAATATTATGATAAGATTTGGAGGGATTTAGATGTTCATTTATAGTGCTGAACATATTCGCTTTCTAAAAAAGCAACGACATGAAAAACGACTTATTTTATCAGTACAGATTATGATTATTGTTTGCTTTTTACTTTTGTGGGAAATTGTAGCACGGCTTGGGATTATTAATACTTTTCTACTTTCTTCTCCCTCTGATGTGGTACGAACTGCTATTTCTTTATTTCAAGAAGGGACGCTATTTACTCATATCTGGATTACTACTTATGAGACGATTCTGAGCTTCTTAATTGCTACTCTACTTGGATTTACTGTTGCTACTTTTCTTTGGTCTAGCGGTCGTCTTGCTAAGATTATTGACCCATATCTTACGATTTTAAACTCTCTACCAAAAGTTGCACTTGGCCCTCTCATTATTATTTGGGTGGGAGCTAGTATCAATTCTATTATTTTTATGGCACTTTTAATTTCTACTTTTATTACTATTATTAATATTTACAATGGTTTTATGGAAACAGAGGAGAACTATATTCGCTTGCTAGAGTCTTTTGGGGCAACAAGGAGACAAATATTTTTGAAAGTGATTATTCCTAGTAATTATAGTACCCTTATTAATGCTTTAAAAATTAATATTAGTATGTCTTTGATTGGGAGCTAAGACATATGTAGAGAAAACCTTATATTTTTTATGCTAGTTTTCACTAACATTCCAATATATCTTTAGAGACTCACCATCTACAACTATTTTATCTAGTAATTGTTCTATGACATTTCTTTTTTCTTTAAATTCGAGTGCCTTCCAAACACTTTCTAGATTTTTAATTTTATCATAAGTTTTTGTTGCTCTTTCTTTTTCTTTTATATTTTCTAGTTCTTTAATTATATTAGACTTTTCACTTGTTAATTTAGCAAGTTCTTTTTTTATTTCTTCATTTGCTATATTGTCTGAAAGTACCTGAATCAAGTTTTCAATTTTTTTCTGTGTCTTATCCAGTCTAATACTCAGTTCATCAAAAAGATTCGTTTTAGATAAATCAAAAGTACTCCTAAATAACTCTTCATTTAAAGACATTGCAAATAACTGTTCTAAGAAGTTATCCTCAATTTCAAAACTATCAAGTCTTATATTATTACAATTCGGATCTTTGATTAGTTTAGGTTTACTCTTTTGTTGGGAGTAGCAATAACAAATAATTCTTTGTCCCCATTTTTGATAACGATATTTTGCTCCACAATTTCCACAATATATTTTGCCTGATAACAAGTAGTGACTTGCATGTTGATTTTTACTTCTTTGTTTTTCTATTGTTTGTAATTGTTGATATTCTTCTTCACTAATTATTGCCTCATGCTTGCCATCGTAAAGTTCACCTTTAAATGGAATCTTCCCTAAATTAGTTTTAGAACTTAATATACCTTGAATCCACGATTCATCATATCCTGTTACTTTAGAAAGTTCATTATAACTATATCCTTGAAGTCTTAATGTTTTCATTAAATCGAATATTACTTTTCTTTCACCATTAACAACTAGCATCCCTGCTTCTTTGTCATAATCATAAGCAAAAGGAGTTTTCCCTCCACCTCGCCAATAACCATTTTCAGCTCGCTTTTTAAGACCGATTCTAGTACGCTCTAAAATAGTTTCTCTTTCTAATTGAGCAAATACTGATAATATTCCAATCATTGCCTTACCAAATGGAGTAGTCGTATCAAAACTTTCTCTAACAGAGATAAAACCAACTTCATTATTATTAAATACTTCTTCAATTAAATATAAAGTGTCTTTTTGACTACGAGATAGTCTATCTAGTTTGAAAACTAAAACCGTATCAATTTTTCCATCTTCACAGTCTTTTATTAACTTCCTAATTGCAGGTCTTTCTAAGTTCTTACCACTAAATCCTGGATCCGCATATAATTCATAATCTGTCCATCCTTGACTTTTTAAGTAACCTTCTAATGATTCTATTTGAGCTTCTATTGAATATCCATCAACTTGAGCATCTGTTGATACACGAACATAAAGAGCTTTAATTTTTTTTACTTCTGCTTTTATATTATCAATAGTATTTTCCTCCTTCTTTTATAAAAGCATTTTTTGTAAAAAAACTTGCAACTACATAATACCATTTTTATACAAAAAATGAAATACTTATAAATTATTACACTTCTTTTAAATACTTTTTTAGCAATGTATATATTAATGCGTGATTTAAAATTATTTTTTTAGGTTCAATTCTATTTTCATTCTTATCATAGTTCTCAACAGTTAAATTCATATAAACAGCTCCCTCTCTAAATTATATTTTTAAGACACAAGACTGATTACATCAAAAAAAGACTAATTAGAAATTCTACTTTCTAACGAGTCTTTATAATCTTCTAAATATTCAATATACTTTGTTCTAAAATACTTTTCATTTAGCCATTTAACACCAATAGCAGAAACATAGACTTTTCCATACTTAATATATTTAAGTGGATAAGGAAAATGTTTCTGCATTCTGTTTGTTGCTACTCCTATGGCATTTTTCGTTTTATTAAAATGAGTTCTTAAATATTTTAATGGCAAATCACAATATTCTATTTGTTCATGTGGAATTTTTAAATAATCTTCCAACACTTTAATATAACTTTCAAGAAACTTAATTCTTAAATCTTTAGGATTTCCTTTTTTTAATTCTACTTCTTTAAACCAAATTAAACATTCTATTGATACCGAAGTGATAGTAGAGCCATCTACTGTAGACTTTCGATAACGGAAGGCATTATACCATTTAGAGTTCCTCTCTAATTTTCTTATAATCTTAAAATGTTCTTGATAAGAAAATGATAGTTCCTTACAAAGGATATTATAAGGATCTACATAAATTTTTCCTATAAAATTTCCTCCTTTTCTTTAAAATTTGGGGTTACTGAAATTTGTCTTTTTTACTACTTAAACTATCAAGCATGGTGTCTACACACCCATCTACTTGTTAGGGCACATCCCTAAGACCTTTTATTAGTCTCCGACAGTTTAGAGATTTTTTCAAAATTCATAAAAAAATTAACAAATAATATTAGTATTTTTATAAAATCATTTGCCTATTACATCACGTTTTATTTATAGATTCACACTCCTTCCTTTTAAAAAATATAAAAAAGGACATGAAAAAAGAGAGACAATATATCTCCCTAAAGTCCAATTTTATATTTTTAATTTTATTTATATCAGTTCATATTGAACTAGATATTAAAATAATTATATAGGTTAATATAGAAAATATAAGCAAAAATTTATAACTAAAGCAATTTTTTCCTATCTTCTAATTACCCTATATTACCATAATAGCACATTTTAAGCGAAAGGTAAACGGAAATTGAAAATAAATTTATGTAGAGTTACAATTGATGTGGCACCTAGAGAGTATACAAAAAGCGATAGATACC
>CAMNSB010000032.1 GCA_946554325.1 uncultured Mycoplasmatota bacterium | reverse complement strand
AAATAAAGGATTAGGGAGATTTTATCTTTTAAAAAGTGTTTAAGTTGAGATTATACTATAACTTTCTTACTTTTCAAAGTTTTTTACACATTTATTTTAAATTTCTAAAAAACACTCAAAAATTGATATACAAAAAACTGGATAAAATCATCCCTATCCAGTAAAAATCTACTCCATAATTTTAAAATGATTACCAGAATCTAAATAAAGAATCCCTTTTTTCCCTTCTAATTGTGTAATAACATCATTATAATAATTAAGCATAGCAAACTTCGTAAGTGTTAAATAAACACTATTACCATCATTCATATATAATAAAAATCTATCTTTATCATGTTCATTAGGCTGATATTCTATTTCAGATACTTGTCCCAATATATCTGTATGAATCTTTTTCATACCTAGTACAAACTTTTTATATTTTGTATTAGGAACATAATTCATTAAAGTAGGCAAGGAATATACTTTATCCAATTCTACTTCTTTATAGTTGTCTAAAACCACTTTTCCATTTTCTAATTTACGAAACAAAGGCTGGCGTTCCTGAATTTGAATCATCAAAACATGATAAAAGCTTCTCTTAATCTCTACTTTTTCAATAAGAGGTATATGCATTAGTCTTTTTTTCATCGAAGGAGAAAAAGTAGAAGCAAAACTAGGATAATTGGTAATCCCTGCCGTTTGAATAACTTCATCATCTGATAAATAATGATTCCCTTTTATAATAATATTTTGAATATTCATATGAAAATAAAAATAAATAGTCAAGAAAAAGACTCCTAATATCAAAAATATTAGAAGTAAGCGAAAGATTCGTAATTTTTTCTTCTTCACCATTTTTTTAGCCACAATATCTACTCCCAATTTACAAATTCTTGTTCTACTTTTAGTTTTACATGATAATGTTTTTCAATTGTATCCTGCACAAATTCAATTAAACTTTTAATATCATCTGCACTAGCCCCTCCTGCATTGATAATAAAATTAGCATGTTTTGGACTAACACGTGCCCCACCTTTACTTAAACCTTTTAACCCAACATCTTCAATTAACTTCCCAGCAGCAGGAAGTCCTTCTGGATTACGAAAAACACTACCCGCTGATGGAAAGTCTAAAGGTTGCGTTTCCATCCTACGTCTTCGTCGCTCTGCCATAACCTCTTCAATGGATTTCTTTTTCCCATATTTTAGTCGCAGAGTAGCCTCTATAATAATATAATCTGTATGTTTCTGAAAAAAGGAACTACGGTAATGAAAATCAAGTTCTAAATTCGTGAGATCAATAATTTTAAGATCAGGCGTTAAAACCTTAACAGATTGCACAATATAACCCATATCACTTTTATAAGCACCAGCATTCATGAAAATAGCTCCACCAACAGTCCCAGGAATACCTGCAGCAAATTCAAGCCCTGTAAGAGACTTTTTCAGAGCCTCCCTAGCAAGACGAATCATAGAATACCCTGCCCCAACAATAATCTTATTACGTATAATCTCTATTTGATTTAAATTTCCTAAATGAATTAAAACATTCTCATACTTACGATCACTAAATAATAAATTAGAACCATTACCCAAAATTTTATACTGCAAACTATACTTCTTAATTAGATGCATAAGTTCCACTAATTTTCCTACATTCTTGGGGTAAATAATGCATCTTGCAAGTCCACCCACTTTATAAGTTGTATAATGACTAAGAAAAACATCTTGTTCTACTTTTCCAATACCACTTTTGATTACTTCTTCTAAAAAATCCATCATATACTACTCTCCAATTACTTTCTTAATTTCTTCATAAACTCTCGTTGCAGAGTCTAAAACCCCTAAACTTTTCGTACTTAATTTCATACTTCGATAAAGCCCTGGATCATTTAAGATTTTATCAAGTAAAGGAATCAAAGTATCTTTGGAAAAGTCTTTTTCTTCTATAATTTCAGTCGCATGAATACGTTCTAGTTCTAAGGCATTTTTCATCTGATGATTCTCAGTAACATAAGGAGAAGGTACTAAGATAGATGGTAGTCCAATTGCCGTTATCTCAGCAATAGTAGAAGCCCCTGCTCTAGAGATAATAATATCACAAACTTTAAGTAGCCCAATAAACTCATCAACATAAGGCATAATCAAAACATTAGAAGGAACCAAAATATCTTTATAATCTTGATAATAATTTTTCCCAGTAACTAGTACCACTTGGTATTTTTTTTTATCAAAAGCAGGAATTAACTCCTTTAATTTCTCAGTCATCGTTTTACTTCCAAGAGATCCCATAACAATCACAACAAGTTTTGCTGTAGCATCTAACCCCAACTTTCTTTTATCAATGGGTTTCGTATCAATAATTTGCTCACTTCTAGGATTCCCAGTATAAACAGCTTTATCAGAGGAAAAAGCAACCAAAGTATCTGGAAGGGAAACACATATACGATCTACATATTTAGAAATATATCGATTAGAAATACCAGGTGTCGAATTTTGTTCATGAATTAATGTTTTACATTTTAATTTCTTAGCAGCAAGAATCACTGGTGCACTGATATAACCTCCAACTCCAATCACAATATCGGGATGAAATTTTTCTATTTCTTCTTTTGCTCTCTTAATAGCACGACGAAAAGTAAAATAAACAGAAATATTTTTCCATATACTTTTTCGATAAATCCCCTTCATCTCAATTCCAACATAAGGAATTTTTAATGAAGGAACAATTTCGCTTTCCATTCTATCAGTGGTACCAATGTATAATATTTCACTACCAACATCTTCTTTTTTTATTTTTTCAATGATAGCAAGAGCTGGATAAATATGACCACCTGTTCCACCTGCTGTTATAACAATACGCAAAACTCATCACATCCTTATTAATTATATCGCAAAACAAAACAATTTATGAAAAAAAGACCTCAGGTCTATTCTCCAGTTTCATAGTTGGTATGACCCTCTTGTATTGCCTCTATCTTAATTCTTCCATGAAAATGAGTCCCCATAATTTCATTTCCTGAGCTTTCCTCAATCCATAGCTTTAATGTATAATCCTTACTCTCTCCAGGAGCTAGCACACCAGTATCAAAAAGGAAAGAATCATTGCTTAACAAATCAACAGAAGCACTACCTCCACCCTTCGTTAATTCATATTTAATATTCTTCCATGGCATTTTCTTATCACTACATTGATGCTCCTCATACTTTTCTAAATCATCTACTAATAAAACTCGATAACTAGCATTCAAAGTACCAGTATTTTCAACGGAAAAAATATAAGGATCTGTACTTTTCCCTTCTTGATCAGAAACAGGAACAGCACCAGATATAGAAATACCATGAGACATAGACTCATCCATAGTAAGCACCAAAGTACCCGTAGAAAGTCTATTTTCCTTTGTTCCTAAACCAGTAAATGTAAAAATAGCATAAGCTACCAAAAACAACGCTAAAACACCACAAATTACAAAAATACTAACTTTTACAAATTTCTTATTCTTATCATTAGCCATTTGCTACACTCCCATCATCCTATATAGATTATACCGTTCTTTTAAAAAGATGTAAAGAAGAAAAAACAGCGAAATTAAGAAATCGCTGTCGCAATGTCAACTCCATTTTCTAAAACGAGTATTTTCCCATGAAAATGCATATCACTATCCAGTGGCAATGTATGATTCGTAGTCCAAAACCGAACAGTATAAGTAACACTAGAACCACCCTTTAATTTACGAGACTCAATCCTATTATCTTTCAAATCTGTAAGCATAAACATTTTATTTTCACTATATTCCCTATGAATAGCACCTTTAATAAAAGTAAGTGGAATTTGTCTTTCCAAACAATCATCATCAAGAATCATAGTATCATCTTTTACAATTTTAATAGTATAAGAAACTGGAATATTCAAACGATTCCGAATAGTAAAAGTATAAGCACGAGAACTTAAGCCAACAGAATCAGAAACAGCAACAGCCTTAGACAAAAATACTTTATCTTTCGCCTTTTCATGAAAAGTAACCTCTAATGACTTAGAATTATTTGTCTGATTTCTAGTATCTTTAAATTGATGATAGATATGATAAGTTGAAATAAGTGCAAAAGCAATAATGAAAGTAATAATAATGCCACTTTTAATCATTTGTTTTCTATAATATGTTAACAAAGTACACAACTCCTGTCTAAATATTATCATATAACTGAAAAAGAAAAGAAGTCAATGAAAAAGAAAAAAGTTTACAAAAAACATTGTAAACACTAAATCTCTTTTCTCTGGATCGTTCTAAGAATCACATCTTTTACATTAGCCTCATTAAATGGTTTAGCAAGTAAATCTACAATAGCATATTGCTTTACCATGTCAATTACTTCTTGAGTATAAGCACCAGTAATAACAGAAACTGGAATTTTCGAAAATAAATTATGATTCTTAAAGTATTCTAGTACTCCAAATCCATTCACATTAGGCATATAAATATCAAGTAGCATACAGCTAAGTTTCCCATCAGTATCTGCCTCTATAATGCGAAGTGCCTCTTCTCCATCCTTAGCAGTAATAACATCATACTGATTACTAAATATTTTTTGGACAAAGGAAATCACAACAGACGAATCATCTACCACCAAAATTTGCTTATCACAACTACCAATCACTTCGCATACAGCAGAAGAGGATGCATCTTCCACCCCTAAATAAGCACTAACTACTTTTAAAACACGAGCAACTTCTGCCATTAAAAACTCAAAATTTTGATAAACAAAATCGGAATCATTTTCTTTACTTTTAAGTTCATGTTGATAAGCAAGATCCCCAAGTGTCATAAAGCCAAAATATCTAGCATCACTTTTTACCGAATGAACAATAATAGCATAGTTTTGCATATCGGCAAGCGCTTTATACTTTTGAAGTTCACTAGTCTTCTCCTGTAATCCTGATAAAAAGTCGGGCAAAGTCGCATTATAAGTGTCCATATCTCCAAATAACTCTAAACTTTTATTGATGTCTGCCCCATTCGCAATCAAAAAATTAACGTCCTTCATCTTTACACCTCACATTATTTTCATTATATCATAGTTTTTACGAATTTAAATATTTTCTAATCACTTTTTCAAGTTCACTTTTTTCAATTGGTTTTGCTAAATAATCAGAAAAACCATCTTTTAAATATTTCTCTCTCATCCCAGAAATAGCATTAGCTGTAAGAACGACAACGGGTACAGAAAATCCATCTATTCCTTTTAACTTTTGAAGAGTTTCCACCCCACTCATCTTAGGCATCATATCATCCAGTAAAATAAGATCATACTTTTCTTTCGCTAAAACTTTATCAATGGCATCATACCCACTTAACACTTGTGTAATATCAAGTTCATACTTAGAAAGGAGCATAGAAGCTACTTTTAAATTTAGTTTATTATCATCGACAAGTAAAACCCTTTTCCCTGCAACATGAAATGGTATATCCGTTGTCTGTTCTATTTCTAATACTTTGCCTGTCACAATCTTCTGATCGATCGCAACGGTAAATTTAGAACCTTTCCCATACACACTTTGAACAACAATCTTTCCTTTCATAAGTTCCACTAATCGCTTTGTAATAGCAAGTCCAAGTCCTGTCCCCTCAATTGTAATATTTTTTTCCAAATCAAGTCGTTCAAACTTCATAAATAATTTATCAATCTTTTCTTGTTTAATTCCAATTCCACTATCTTCTACCGAAATAATAAGTCTACATACTTCTCCACTTTGAACAGTACTAATTTTAAGTTCAACGAACCCTTCTTTCGTATATTTAGCAGCATTAGTCAAAAGATTCAAAATAATCTGTTTAAGTCGTACATAATCCCCATATAAAACAGCAGGGACACTTTCGTCTAAGTGCGTGCGAAGTTCAATTGGTTTTTCTCCGATTCGTGCTTTGGTAAGGAGCACAAGCTCATCGAATACTTTATGAATATCATACTCAGTATTAACAATCTCAAGTTTATTCGCTTCAATTTTAGAAATATCCAAAATACCATTTACTATTTCAAGCAAATTATCAGAAGCCATCAAGATATCTCGAGCTTTTTCACGTGTACTATCAGGAAGGTTTTCTTCGGATAAACTCTGAGAAAAACCAACAATAGCATTAAGAGGGGTTCTAATTTCATGAGACATATTGGATAAAAAGTCCGTTTTAGCTTCATTTGCACGTTCTGCTTGCTTACGAGCAAGATCTAATTCTGCAATCATCTTAAGGTCTGGATTTTCAATTGTAAAGTACATAAGCATAGTAACAAACGTCTCCATTGGAGTAATAAGTAAAAGCCCTGGATTATAATATTGAACAACAGAAATCAACAATGCTAAAGTAATATAAATAAAAAATGGAATAAATTTTCTTTTATTAGCATTATTATGATTGCTAAAAATATTTAAAAACCATAGTATAGGACAAATAATACTTTGAAAATATAACACTTGAACACTACTACCAGTAGCATTAGCTCCAAATTTAGTAATATCAATATTAATATCCCCTAAAATAATCAGCAAAGCTAACACAGCAAAGAAGCATAAATAACCAATTTTTATAAATTTCCATCTTTTATTAATAGTTTCTTTATCTTTAGTAATTAACGATATATAAATAGATAGGAGTTCCATATAAGATAATAAAATCAGCAAATAAAATTTGATAATAAATTCAGACAGATAATCCACCCTATGAAAAGAAAAAAATGTACATAAAAACTCTAATAAAAGTGATACTAGATTAATAACCAAAATAAATTTATAAATTCTATTCTCAAAATTATTTAATCTTTGTTTTGAGAAATAAACGATATTTACTAAAATACTAAATAATAAACAACCCGCAGGTAAAATAAGTCCTATTGTCATATACTATCACCTATTGTTATATTATCAAATTTAGAAAACAATGTAAACAAAAAGCCAGAAGCATTACACTTTGGCTTTTACTTTTACTACTGAATTGTCAACTACTTGAGGTTTTGATAAATAAGTATCTACATATTGATCCGCTGGTATAACCTCATATTTTACTAAACTTGCTGTGGATGTACAACAAATACATGAACCAACTGGCTTTACACAATCTTCAAGACCACGTAACTCTAAGGCTGGAAGACTACGTTTACCACTCTTCGTCAAGTCATACTCCTCATCATTAGAGAAAAGTCTATAAACAATTCTACTATCTAATTCTTTTGAAAAACTTTTCTGACATCTTTGTTCCGCATCAATCAAAACATCATGACCAGATTTTTTAGCATCTGGTTGAAGTTTAATATTTGCTACTGCTACATCATTATCGTTTTCATCTTTTACAGTTACAACTTCACAAGACAAAATATTTTTCTCATCTTTTAAAATTGGTTCTGCAATTAAAAAGTTAGGAATCTCTTTACCACTAGACAACTCTATTTTACTGTCTATTCGACCTTTCATAACTACATTACCATTTTTTCCAATATAACTCCAAACATTACAATTACCCCAATTGCGATCATAGGAATCAACAGTATAGAAATTTTTAGTTGCTTCTTCATTAGCTTCATACTCTTTCATAGTAAGATTAGAATTAGCTACTAAATTACCGTACTCTTCATAATCGCATTCTGTACCATCCTCTCTTAAAACTGCAATATCTGCAAGTTGAAAAGGAGTTAATCCAAAATCCTTACGTAAACTTCTACTAAGCGATAATTTCTCACGAGCCGATTTAAACAGAGTAAAAAACAATCCACCATGTTCACAATTACCCCCACCAACAGATAAAGTAATAGGAGAAAGTGGTTTAGGTAAAACTGCCCTTCCTGCCTCAAACTCTTTAAATTTCTTATCAATAAAATGAACTTCATTTGGTACTATATCCTCACCAACTGCTACTGCATTAAGTAAATGAGAAAGTTTAGTTCCTTTTAAATCATCATTATGCTCCAAACACTGTAATGCAGTTAACCAAAAACTACGGGTTGCTGGAACAAAACCTGGTTCATTAATTTTTAAACTATAGGCAAAAAAGTCTGGACTATAAATTGGTTCAAAAGCAACTGTACATTTCTGACATAAAGTATCTGAAATACTAGATGCGATATTGGTATTAGAATGTGTTGGAATATGAGCTAACCCTCTCATATTACGCATAGCAGGCATTCGTGATAAATCAGGGTCATGAAATCTTGCTATAGATATATAATGCTTATTCGCATGTAAAATTGTCTTAGGCCAACCTATCTTAGTAGAACCACTTGTATAAGTTGCAGTCAATACGTCATCAATTCCCACCTTTGGAAAACAGGCCTTATATTCAGATTCTACACTTTGAAAATCGGAAACCGTTTCAATATTCTCATCATCTTGTTTGAAATACGGTATATTGTTTTTAAATTCATAAAATTTTTTATCATATTTCTCATAAGGATCATATTCATTTAACAAAGAATCTGTTAAAGAAACAACCACACGATGATTAAAGCCAGCACTTTGAATAATCTCCTTAACTTTTCCGTATTCATCATCAGTTCCAATAAATACCTTCCTGCAGCTTTCATTTATTGTCTGCCTTAAAAAGTCTTTATCAAATCCAGAACCAATAAACTTAACCTTCGCACCACATTTGCTAGCAGCAAGTAACAATGTCAAAACTTCTGGTACATTGCTCATACAAGCTACAATATCATTTCCCTTTTCAATACCATGATAACGTAGTGCAGTAGCCAAAGTATCTGCCTCGCAAAATACTTGAAAACCAGACTTTTCGTTTCCTCTATAAAAAGTCATAGATTTTTCCATACAATCTTTCCAACGATATTTTATCTCTTCATACCAAGACCAATTATGTGAACTTTCTATATCCTTAAGTGCATAATCTACTTTTTTCTGGTTCTTTATATGCTTTTGCCGAATAGACGGTTTATTCTTTGATAACTCCAAACTGTGTTGACGATTTAAAACTAATTTATCGTCTTTTAAAAACACTTTTACATCAATATTACTAATTTTCATTAAATTTCCTTCTTTCTTGCATAATTACTAATTAGTCATACTATACCACATTATATATTTTTTTACAAATACACTTTACTACAATTTCCTTTTATGTTTTAATAACTACCAAAAGGAGGCCAACTATGGCTAATATTAACAAAACAATTGATATTGCAAAGAATTTAATTCTAAATGGTCAAGATAAAGAAAAATATATGCTTTATCCATATACAACTGAAAACTTAGTTGGACTTTTTCAACAAATAAATGTATCTGGCAAAGATTGTCTTACCATCAATGGCAGTTTTGATCAAAGTCTAGATATGGCTCTCTTAGGTGCAAAATCAATAACAGCATTCGATATCAACCCACTTACTATTCCTTACGCCGAATTAAAAATAGCACTAATTCTAACTGGATATCGAGAAGATATTTATTTTAAATTTTTAAATAGTTATTATGATGTCTTAGAAGAATATGCTTATCATCCGAAAATTTTTGAATATATCAAAAAAAACTTATCTGAGCCTTCTTTGATATTTTGGCAAGACTTAATGAATAGTTTTAATAAAAGAGAAATTGGTTCTGGTCTTTTATATGATGGTTATCCCTACTATGAACAAAAAGAGTTTGTAAATTATATGCAAGATAATAACTATCAAAAATTACAAAAACAATTGCCAAATACTTCTATTGAATTATTAGAAGAAAACATTGTCACCTTGTCTAACTGCTTAACGAAAAGTTATGACATTATGTATTTTTCTAATATTATCTGCTATCCCAATCCAATTTATGATGGTAAAAATTATGAGGAAAAGTTATATGCCTATAAAGAAATGATAGATTCCTATAGTACTCATTTAAATAAAGAGGGAAAGATTATTTCTTATATTTATGACCCTTTTAATAATCAAGGCTGTGATGAATTTCCAATTTTTGATCAAAGTTTAAGAGAGAAAGTTTTTTCTGGTGATGAATATAGTTATATTTATTTTCCTTCCTACTTTACTAATACAAAAGATGGATGTTTAGTCTATACAAAGAAATAGAAATGGTATAAGTTCTACCACTTCTATTTTTTTTATTTCTTATTTTTAGTTTTAATTTTTTCTAAAGTATGCCATAGAAGAGAGGTCGTATTTTCTTCTGTTAATTTAGAAATAGGAACAAAACTAGCACCATCAGAATCAATAGAATCTCCACTTTTTCTAATTCTATCTTCTTTAATTTCTGTTTTATATAAAATAGCAATTCGTTGCAAATCTTCTTGTAAATCTTTACTTATTTGCCAATCTGCAGGGACAGAAATAGCATCCCAAAGTTTTGCTTTTAAAACTGTGGCACTTAATTCTTCTTTGCATTCTCTATAAAGAGCATCTATTGGGTTTTCATTATGTTCGATTCCTCCTCCAGGCAAATCATATTTTCCCTTACTTGCTCCATAACCTTTTTTAATTACAGCAATTTTTTCATCTTTAATAATAACAGCGTAAGCACCAACAAAAGTTTTTCTAACAATTCTCATATACTATCCTCCTCTACATCTACAAATATCTGTTTTATAATATCTATCCTTTGTTCTTCAGAAATACCAAATCCACTCGCCTTCTTATGGCCTCCTCCACCCAGAGATGAGGCGATACTTTCCAGGTCAACATCATCTTTTTGAGTTCTAAGACTAACCCCTCCCGAAACATTAATCATAGCAATAAAATCAAGTTCTGGATGTGCCTCCTGTAATAACATTCCAAGTTCACTACGATAGTTTTCAGCATAAACAACACCCATTTTATAATTTTGATACCTGAAAGTCATTAATTGTTCATTTTTTCTTTCAAAGTATCGCTTAATCCTACCTTCTTCTATTTTTAAAAGTTCTTCCTCCGATTGATCAATAATAGAGGTATTGGGTTTTTCTAAATTTTGAACAAAATGTTCTATATATTCTAAATTCCCATAAATTTCAAATAAATCACCTAATTTTTTAGCAACAAAATCCTGTTTTTCCACCCAATGCCACAAATCAAGATTACGTACATGTTCTACATACCCTTCTATTTTAGGAATAGAAATACTCTCACTTCCTATCTTTAGATAACGATAAAATAAGGATGTTGCACACTCTGTGATATCCAAAGTAACAAAAGGATAAACACTTGCATATTGTTGACTGATGTGATGATCAAATAAATGAAATTTTTCTTTCCAAGGCTTTTTATCAATCCACTCATATAACTCGTTACTTAAAGATAAATCTGTAATATAAATATTTTCATAAATATCTAAATCTTCTTTTAGCAAAAGGGGAACTTTTTCCTCTACCTCACCTACTTCTAACAAATAAAAGTCCACATCTCGCCCCAAAAGTTTTAGTAAAATAACAGGACTTACTCCATCAATATCTTTGGCATGTGTTATTATCATATCCTTCATAAATTCACCTCTTATCATTACTTTTATTATAGCACATATCTTTAAGTGATAGTACTAACATCTTTTGATTTTTTAGACTTTCTTTATAATATGACTACTATTATCATCTGTCATTCCAATCAGTTCTGTTAAATTCATCTTTTTAGAATATTGAATTCTGCTTAAATCTTCTATTGGTACTACTCTTTTTTCTTGCCAATTAGAAACTATCTCCTCATCTAGATAAGAAAAACCTGAACAACTAATATAAGAATAGCCTTCATCTTCTACATGAGAGAAATATTTTATGACTCTATTATATCTATGATCCCTAATTCCATTATAGATGATTACATCTACCTGCTCATATCTTGTACCATCAGAATGTTCTCTATATATACTCCACCATTTGGCATAAGATATATCTAGATATACTAATTTCATTAATTCTTTCCCAATACGCACGATGATTTCGCCATTATCCTGTTCTATATCTTCACTAACCACTTCATACTCGCTAAACTGTTCTAAATATTTTCTAATAGAATCCACTTTTAGTACTTGAGGATCTAATTTTTCTATTAATTTTTCCATCTGTAACTCCTTCATTTCATACTCTAACATATAATCATTCTATCTCAACAAAAAAACAGCAAAAGACACCTATCTCTTGCACTTATAACTGTTTTTTATAAATCCAAACTATTTTTATCAAGCAAGAATTCTTATATACCAATCACTAAAATCCCCTCTTCGGTATACCATTTTAAAATATCATCTTTTACAACAATAATTTTTTTTGAAATTATCATCGATATTCATTAATGGTCTTTCTTCCTGAATTGTTTTTTCCCTAATATCTAAATTTAGAGCTACCTGAATATAGTATTTTTTATATGCTTGATTACATACAAAGTCAACTTCTAATTGTTTTCTAACACCATTTTCTCTTATTTCAACAACACCAACATCTACATTAAATACACGAATTAAAAGCTCATTATAAATAATGTTTTCCATAATATGATTTTCTTCAACCTGTCCAAAATCAAGTCTAGCATTACGAAGTCCAATATCTGAAAAGTAATATTTTGATGGAGTAGAAATATATTTTTTGCCTTTAACATCATATCTTTCTACTTTTTCAATTAAAAAAGCATCAACTAAATAGTTTAAATAAGAAGTAATGGTATTTATTGAAACATCTTTAATACCATTTAAAACAGACTCAAAACCAGGAACTAATTGTATTTCATCTAATAAAATATAATACATTTTTTTATCTTTTATTCTAGATTTAATATACTGATTCAATTCATGCGAATCTAAATACTTTTTATTTTCCTTTCTATCTAATCCCAATTTAATAATATGATCTTTTCTACACCAATTTGAATTAAATAATTCTTAAATAATGGATCTAATAAATAAGATTTACCACGCCTTCTAATCCCAGTTAATATTTTAATTAATCCATTTTCTTTCCGATTTATTAATTTTTCTAAATAAAGTTTTCTTTCAATTTCTTTCTATGTTAAGTAAAATTACATTAACTCTAAGCGTAAAAGTTCCATAAAATTACTCTTTACTAATATTTAAAAGTATTCCCATACTAACCATACTAATGAGTAGACTACTACCTCCATAACTTAAAAATGGCAAAGTAACTCCTGTAACGGGAATGAGTCCTACGACAACCATTAAATTCATTAACGCCTGAAAAATAATTTGAAAGACCATTCCAAAAGCCAAATATTTAGGAAATGCTTCTTTAGCATGAAGAGCAATTTTAATACCACGATATAAAAGAAGAACAAAAAGTCCACAGACAATAATGACTCCCATTACTCCAAACTCTTCAGAAATAATAGAAAAGATAAAATCTGTTTGTGGTTCTGGTAAATAAAAATGTTTTTGAATGGAATTTAAGTAACCATTCCCAAGAAGACCACCTGGTCCAATCGCATAAAGAGACTGAATAATCTGAAATCCAGTTCCAAGAGCATCACTCCAAGGATCAACGAAAGACGTAATTCTATCCATTCTATAGGGAGCAATAAGAATGAGAATGATAATACCAACTACCCCAATAGCACCACATCCTAAAAAGAACTTCATATTAACACCAGCAATAAAAAGCAATGAAACAATAGACACAACTAAAATAACTCCTGTTCCAAGGTCAGGTTGTAACATAATAAGACCAAAGAAAAACATAGTCACTCCTAATATAGGAAAAACACCATTTTTTAAACTTTTCAAGAATTTATTACTATTTTCTAAATATTTACTAGTAAAAATAATAAGTCCAAGTTTAGCAAACTCACTCGGCTGAATCCCAAGAGAACCAATACCAAACCAACTTCTACTACCATTACGAATACTACCAATTCCAGGAATAAGAACTAAAATCAAAAGAACAAGACAAATAAATAAAATAAGATTAGACTTTTCTTTATAAATAGAATAATGAATTTTAGAAATAGATATCATAACAAATATACCTACGATTAAAAAAATAGCCTGATATTTAATATAATGAAAACTATCATGAAACTTATATTCTGCCCAAATACTAGAGGCAGAATAAATCATAATAAGACCAAATACAGATAAAGCAATTACTGTACCAAATAATATCTTATCCATTCCTCTTTTCATGAAATCACCTAATAAATTATATTGTAAATACAAAAAAAGATGTATAAGAATTCATACACCTTTAATAAATAGCACTTTGAATAGCATCTGCAACAGAGGAAACAACTGGCAAAATAGTAGATGAAACATCTGTTATCGCCCTTTTAGGAGAAACCTCTGCTTTCATTTTTTCAACATCAACATGAATCACTACATCAACAGAATTATAGTATCCATCTTTTAAACGAATCGTATCCGTAACAGAGGAAGAATACTCCTTAGTAAATACTTTAGAATTTCTAACCATTGTCCATCCATATGGAGCAAAAATAGATCGATTAGTAACAATGGTTACTTTAACCTTCCCCTCATCTGTAAGTTCATAAGAAATATCAGATATTTCTGGTTTTTCTTTATTAATATCAAAAACCTTATACTCTACTTCCTTTTCATTTCCAAGTAAATCTGTAATAACTACAGAAGAAGAAATATTAGAAGAAAAGACTTTAGATACTGACTTTTTGTCATTAGATAAAACCCATCCATCTCCAATTTCTCTTAACTCTTCTGTAGCAGAAATAGTCACAATAACATCTTGATTAGTCATAAAATGATCCTGATTACTAGTAGTAACTTTAATACCAGAAACTTCTCTATCAATATTAGAAATGACACAGGGAACAATAACAGTATTACCAGCTAGATCCTTAATAACGACTTGAAAATAACCATTCTCGGAAAATACTTTCGTCGCTTCTTTTTGATTAGACCCTAAAACCCAACCATTCTCCTCTATAGTAAAGGCTTCATCAGATATAATCTTCCCAACAACACTTTGGTTTGTTTTCTTACTAGGACTAACAACAAAAGATGCCTTAGGTGGTGTTTTATCAATATTTTGAACTTCAATAGTAATATAATTAATATTCTTATAGTCATCTTTTAATAAAACTTTTTCTACTTCATTCTGTTTAAAGATTTTTCTAAACACACGAGAATGTTCTACCATTTCCCATCCATTAGGTGGAGTAAATATAGACTTTGTAGTAGTAATGATAACTTCAACATCACCATTTGTAAGTTCTCTAGTACTATAAGAAATACCTCCATCCACCAAAGCTGGAATATCTTTATTAATATCAAAAACCCGGTATTCAACTAAAATCTCATTAGAGGCAAGATCAGAAATAACAACACTACCTACTGTATTCATAGAAAATACTTTACTAAGTGACTTTCTATCGCTAGATAAAACCCATCCATCAAGAGGTTTTAAAGCCTCTAAAGATTTAATAGTAACTGTAACATCTTGATTCGTCTTTTGATAATCATTGCTAGTCTCTACGATATAAATAGGAGCAGTCTTATCAATAGTAAATGTAAGAACAGTAGTATTATAAGCTTTATCAGTAACTAAAATTTCGTACCTACCCTCTTGTTGAAAAGTAAATGTATGATTAAGAGGAACACTCTTTCCATTCACTTTTATTTCCAATAAATTTTCTTCCAAAATAGAAATAGAAGCGTCTGTTCGAATAAAAGATTGATTTTCTACTCCAGAGATAACAGGAGAAGAAGTATCATTTAAAATCATATTTATTTCATCTAAAGTTCTCTGTAAGGATTCTTTCTCATCACTAACCATATTAGAAACTTTCGCAATAATATTTTCTTTATCTCTATAACTAATTGCATTTAATATATCTTCTCTACTCTTTGCTGTTTTTACTTTCGCCTCTAAATTTTGTACTAACTTTTTAATATCTGTATCAGGCACATTAGGGTTATCTGGATTTACAGGTTCAACTGGAGTATCTGGCTCAGATGGATTTACTGGATTAACAGGTTCTACTGGTTTGATTGGCACATCAGGGGAAACAGAACCACCAGTTGATCCATTTCCACCTCCAGATGGATAATTAGTAGAAGAATTTCCACCATTAGAATTTCCTCCACCAGTAAGAACTTCCATCACAGATGTCATATTAATATTTTCATGAGCAAACGTCCTAACATATACACCTTCGCGTTCTGATAGTGAATTTCTATATTCATCAAAACTAGTATCAGTCTCTGTACGAGTTTCACTTGCTATACTCCCTACATCACCAGAAGTATCCTCATCAAGACCCTTTCCATCCTCTTCATCTTGATATTGTTCACCAACATCTTCCTCTTGATAAGCTGTACTTGGATTTGCAAATACAAAAGTACCTAATCCTAAAAATAAAATAATTGCAATTACTAAAATTTTCTTCTTATTCATAATCATACTCCCTACTATCCTATTTTATTTAATTATATCAAAAAATAGATAAAATTCAATCATTTTTATAAAAATAGCACAAAAAAATACAACTACTGTTGCATCTAATGGTTCTATAATAAATAGTGTTGGTGAGTAAAAATCACTAACACTATTTTAGTT